>JAKARU010000014.1 GCA_021819225.1 Thermoplasmata archaeon | reverse complement strand
GTATCTAATATAGAATAATTGATTGCCAATGAAGATCTGCTTCTCATAATTTTAATTATTGTACTTTAACAGGGTCGCAATCATTATTTCCTGCCCTATTCCTGTTCTCTTTCTTGCCCCTTCGGGAATTATGCATCACTGTAGTTTGTTATTATCAATTCCTTGATTGAATTCCTCTTGGTGCCTACCGAATTTATATTCCTTCTCGCCTCGACTTCTAAAACATTGAAATCCTTATAAAGTTCCTTTATGGGATCTGTGTTAGAGTTTGATTCCATTACATAAACTCCTTTATTGGATAGTTCGCGAAATGATTTAGCAAGCCTCTCCTGATCTTTTTCATCGAATCCTGAATTTGTGTACCCTGTGAAATATGATGTTTTGCTCAAAGGTATATAAGGAGGGTCAAAATATACAAAATCGCCTTTCTTTGCATTCTTAACTGTTACTTCGAAATCGGAATTCATAATAGTGCATGATTGAAATATTTTGGATAAGACCATTATATTCCTGGGTGATGGCATTCCAGGATTGTTATATTTCCCGAATGGCACATTGAATTTATTCCGGGAATTGACCCTATATAAACCATTATAACCGTGACGATTAAGATAGATTAAAAGTGCAGATCTTTTCCATGGATCAGTAATTGAATTGAATAATTCCCTGGCATTATAGTAATCATCCTTGTTGTTCCTGAATTCCAGGTTAGCCAGTTTATCTATTAACTGCTGGGGATTCTCTTTGATGATTTTATATAAAAGATATAAGTCCTCATTTGTATCAGATATTACGCATTCACCGATCTTATTCAACGAATATAAGGATATCAATAAGGCTGCACCCCCTATGAATGGCTCATAGTATGTATTGAACTTATCTGGTATGTGCCTGATCAGTATCGGCAACAGCTGCCTTTTCCCACCTGCCCACTTCAGTATAGGCTTATAATATTCGTTGGCCAATGATTCCATCTCATTATTTCCTAATGTGAATATATAGGGTAGTTATATAATTGAGTATTGTTTACTTGCCCAAATACTAAGTAAACACTCAGCCAATTTGAGATGTTACTTGAAAGTGCTTTTTTAGATTATGCTTAGTTATGCGTTGTTGATATTAATTATGTTCATTTGTAAAAGATCATTTCACTTATTCACACTAAACTGGAAACAGGCTGCTAATTTTTTCTTAAATTACTATATCCTCATTTTTTTCACCCGATAATACAGTATAATAATGTAAGAGGTAGTTAATATCCATATTATTACTATCAAGGGGAGATAGATTTCAATATAGTGTGAATATGACAGTGGTGATATCGCTACATTTGAACTGATCAATTCCATGTTAAATCCGTAGACTTTTTCAAGGGTTGTATTTGAGGATGAGTATAGACGATCTAAAAATCCCGAATTACCTGAATTTTGCATAAATACAAGGATGTTTGTTCCAACTGCCTGACCATAATTTATTTCGTTAGGTGATCTTAAAGTCCCAGGGGTGAGATAATTTCTGGGGACGCAAGAGGTGTTAAAGTTTATAATTGACACTGATGTAGTATCAAAAAAGCCCATATTGTTCGCAAATTCTTTTAATGTTCTGTTATTGCCATTATAACTTAGCGATCGTGTATATTGGCTTGTCCCTAAAACCTTTCCAATGAGTTGATCATTTATTGAAACAACGGTTCCCTTATTTAAACTGACATTATTAATTAGTATTTTAATAAATTCACTTGACATTGGCAAGCTGAAACTGGAATTTTGTGTGTAAGTTAAAATTCCTCCTACAGTCAATTTATCGTCAATTTGTACATCAACGTTTGATCCATTTATTTGCATTTTCATTATGCCGTCAATGCTACTCATTGGTATAGTGGAATTAGAAATCTGTTTGTTAATTACGAAAGCGTAGGGAGCTGAAAATTCATAAAAAAAGAAGGAACCATTGCTAAAAGGATTGGTATTCATCCCCCTTCGATCATATTTAGCTACTATAAGTGGATCAAATGATAAGCTTAGGGAAGTTATCAATATTAAGGCCAAAAGGAAATAAAGGACTTTTTTAAGTTTCATAAAATACCGAAACTAACAGAAAATAATTAAATGTTTCTCTAAATATATAGTTGAATTAACTATATTGACCCTGGTGTGCGGCATTTTCCATGGGTCATTTAATTGTCATAGGCCATCCTAGTAATCTATCTTTTTAATTTTATGGGCATAAGTCGTAAATTATTGATACTCTAAGCATAATAGTTACGTTCCATCAGTCAAGCCAATCTGCTTTTACAATAACATTTCTCCAAATCATCATGGAGTTATCTGGTATGCTGTAATGAGTATCGTAAAATGAACACCTTGATCAACTACAAAGTGTCACTTACTTTCTATCTATCAACGAGTACTTTTGTTAGAAATACTAGCACAAACAGTAAATGCTAATGGAAAATCATAAAAGATTTAAGATGAACAGAATACCACATGCAATAACTCATATTAGCATAGAATTTTTCACTCACATAATAAATCCTGTTAAATCCAGGCTATTTTCCCACACATAGTTATATTGGATTCCATTATAAATCTGGTTAACATATAATCCACCTGAGGGAACATATTGCATTGGTCGCGAAGGATTAAGGAATGAATATAACAGGATAACTAACGTCATTCTATCGTAAAGGACGAAATCTGAACTGGAAATTTTTGTAATAGGGATAGTCAATGGACCGGTCTAGAAAAAAAGAGCATCGTATACTTTTCCTATCTAAATCGTGTGCTTTGTATATTATGATTTCCCACAAATTAAATCCCCTGAAGTGCCAAATTAAATTTGGTTAGAGAAAGTGAAGAGGAAAGTTCTGTTAGAGAATGAACGATATAAGTCAAAGAAGTAACGGCTATTCGCTATTAGATTAAAAATTTAGAGTGTTAACCAATTAGATAGTTGAAGTTTAAAGGGTTATTTCCATTATCTTTCCATTATCGATTGATAATGTATACATATCGCTGTATAACGCTTGTTATACAGTATTATAAATGCTGAGATTAAAATGAAGCTGGACCTTGTAAATATAAGGGTAAAAGGAAGATTTTCAGGGGAGATTGATTTGGCGAATTGATGGTAATTCTTATGCGCTATATTTGAGTTCTTTGTCATATAGGTTTATAAATTAGCGCTAAATTAAAACCAACGTGGGCCAATTGTTATGGTCCCTTAAGATATCCAGGAGTCCACAATTTTAGCCTCTTGGATACTTAAAAGATATAACTCGCTCTTCTCTGAGAATAAGGATATATATAAGAGATCGCTTAACTTCCTTTAATAATAGAATTATGGTTAATGAATTTCTTCCCTTTTTTTACATCTGATCTCTTAGATTTTTAATGGTACAAATCCGGATTCATCGTAGGTTAACATGTAGTAATTATATTATAAAGGTTAAAACGTTATTACAATGATCAAATACCTATTAGCGCAGAATTATCTTACTCTGCTGAATTTATTATGTGGGTTACTGCTATTGTAATATATATTGTAGCGACATTTGCATTACAAGATAATGTATAACCAATATCTATCGGATAATTTTAATCTTCACTCAATTAGTATTCCGAGAGATATCATTATGTTATATCGTTAATACACATATAATAGTTATATAATCATCATATTCTCCTCTAATTCATTTTACTGGAACTTATAACATGTTATTCCGGTGAATGCAATTTACTTCCATTATTTTTTTAGCCTCCTAAATCGTATTTCTTAACTATTGAAATTTTTAAAGATTGGAGTCAGAAAAAGCAACAGTGTCTATTGAAATACACTAATATGATTTTACGGCACTCAAATACCGGACGTCAAACATGATAATAGTTCACAATTATACCGGAATAATATCTCGAGATCATCTTGCCATGCTGGAATGATATGTGTGTGATTTAATCTGTGTCAGAGGTGCAGGCGAATAACTGAGCGTTCCGATTCAAGAGGTAGATATCCCCAGATTTTTACAAAAGACAGTATGAAAAATGTTCTGAAAATGCAGATATCTGTATTTTTGCTTGAGATCCTTCAATTTTTAACTTTCTAGATGTTTTTAATAAGGCAATGAATGATATTTAGATAAAATCTCAGGTAGATCTGGACGAATCTGTTTAATGTTCTAAGTGAATATTATTTTCTCGTGATTTGACACTGGATGGAAAGTGAATCTTCATAATACACATCCTGCGCAAAGCTCACACAATTTGCATTTTGAGATATCACCCCTCCAGATCTCAATTCCTTATTTGGTATCAGTATTAGATCTGCCTATCTGGTTTCTATGTGAAATGAAAACTTTCAGCGTGAGCATCATTAGCAAAAAGACACCGGGAGCTATAAAGAGCATAAGCAATTTGAAACCCACAATACTCAAAAAAGTGCCTCCAAGAACGGGCATGGCTACCATCATAAGCATCATGGTCGATGTGAAGTAGCTGTTAGCCACGTTTCTCTCATCCAAAGTAAATGATCGGCCAATTGAAAACATCGCAATAGGCATGCCCAGACCATGGGGTATTCCAAGAATAACAAAGGCGATAGCATAAATAACTATATTGTTGCTTAAGAAAACCATCACCAGCCCGAGTATTGAAATAGTCATCATTAGCATCACATACGGGAATATGTTTCCAATCTTAACAATGGAAAATAACAATCTTGTTGAGAAAGAAGAAGTGAAGAAAACTGCGAAAAGAAGAATGACCAGAGAATATGAAGCGCTATAGACTTGCCTGGCAAATATCCCCCCAAACGAAAGAATCAGTGCGGTTGACATACTGTATACGAGGAAGGTGTAAATTCCCACCTTAAAACCAGGATGTTGCCACACGGATAATCTTCTCTCGACTTTTCTCTCTTCCGGAAATCTGACAAATGGGGAAAGGACTGCCCCGACAATTCCAAGAGGAACAAAAAACAGGAAAGCGGTCCTAAGCGTATAACGGGTGACTATTAGGGATTCCAGGGCGGGTCCTGCAATGAGACTTACTGCCAGTGCAAGAGTGTATATTGCAAGTATCCTCTCTCGCACATTCCTGTCTTGAAAAAGTCCTGCTGAGGTCATTATGTTCGGGAAAATGAAGCCGTATGACAGGCCGCTGGCTATTACAAAAACGAATACAGAAATAGGAGATGAAAAGGAAAAGATGAATATTGTCACCGGATACGCAAATGAGGCCAGTACGAAGAGTTTTTTACGATACAAGACATGAATGGTGCTGTTAAGAAGGGAGGTAACAAGTGCAGAGGCAGAAAGGGCTGCCACGAGAACCCCCACAAGGAACTGGTTATAGGAAAGATCATACCTGGCCAGGAGTGGTATCGTGGTTTGAACCATATTGTTGCTGGCTCTTATGGCGAAAGTAAGGGAAATAATGAGCACAACTGTGTAAATTACGCCTGCAGTCGACGCAATCCTCTTACTCTTCATGTTTCCTTCCACCGGGAATTTGACGCCCCTTAATTAAGTTCAGTAACCCACGCGGATCCATCCAACGCATTCAATCTATCTCTATTTCCCCAGTCATTCGGAAGTAATAAATCTTTCAAATTCGATTTTCTTCGGTGTCAGCTTCATAAGATTGCGCATGAAGTTGGCATGGCACTACTGCAATGTCGCACCTAAGAACGATCGGGTAACGGATTCTTTTATGCCCTTATATCCGCCGTATCACAAGCTCCACACCTGTTAACCCCCTGCTCTTCAGGTCATCGAAGAAGGATTCCCATTCCACCTCACTCTCGGAATCATAAAGCTCAGATGAAAGTATCTCCATCCTCACCTCTGGATTGATGCCTGTGCACACATAGAGTGACTTGTCCACGTACTTTCCGTTTTCATGCACCTTGAAGTGTGTTGCCTCTACTTAGATGGATTTCATGCATGATTCAAGGATTTTTTCAAGGAAATCACCTCACCCTTGCATCAAGTTCGGAGGCAAGGGTCTCTTCTCTGTCCATGGGATCACCGCCTCTATGATGCCATGTTCATTGCATGATATCCTTGGTGGAGATGCATGAACAAATGTCATGAATTCAATGCCGTCAAGATCCCTCCACACTCTCTTCCTTTAACTGTTAATAAATCATTCATTCTTTCCTGCATATTTGGCAAAAAAGCTTTGAACCCTTCACATGTGTTATATATATATATCAATGGTCTTCTTCACAGAATTGAGGGAAACCTGTTTCACCTTATTCGACCCCTTCTCCCTGTGGTTTGTAACACGGTAAAGGTAGACGCTCTTTCCCTTTGAGAGCCTCCTGATGAATGTCATGTAATGATAATATCACTACGTACTATAAGGATCTTTCCGTTTGCAAATCCCGCAAAAAGGGGTTATGGAAGAAATAATGTAGTGTTAATTATGGGGAAAGATAGGTTAGATAAAAATACCCAAATGAAGGTGGGAAGAACCATAAATTTTTTTCCTGTTCATGTGCATAATAGACAGTGTTGAACCTGCAGTATGGCTTTTCAGTATAATATTGTCCAAACCATTCTCAAGCATGAGAGCAAGATTAGCATGTGTACTCCATCCACTTCTTTCACTATTGTCGGCACACCGTTGATGTGCTTCTTTCACCTCAGGACAATGTATCTATTTTTCCCTGAACGCTTGAATATATAATATTGCATAAGCGGAACTGTGTACCCCTACTAATAAATATTTGCATTGATATTAACCTGAAAATATTCACAAACAGCATTTATGCAATAGCATATTCCCTATGTAATTACTGTGTATCCACATAGCAATCATAGGAAAACATTGTATTTTCCAAGGTTTACAAAAATATTGAATCAGACAGATGTAAAGTCACACATCTAACCAAACATGGTTAGTACCGGAAGTAAATTCTTAGGGCTAGCATCGGTTTTAATAGTTGCCATGTTCATCCTTACAGGCATGGGTAGTATCACATCACAGGGTACAGTTAGCCATAGAGTCAATGAGCATATGAATCCCTCAATAAACCAGCAATTATTCAAACCCCATTTTACCAATAATGATACGAACTTGAATGCCATAATTGCAAACGATTACTTTTACTGGCTTACTGCAAAAGAAGGTACAAATCCTTATAATGGAATAAGCAGATCGACACATCAAATGATTCCAAAGTACAGAGAGGATCAGATGTTTCCCCTGTTCCTTAGGATAAATCCCAATGATGTAAGTCTCCTGAATGAACTTACGGCCATGGAGAAGAAGGAATTTCAGACATCAAACATGAAAGCAGGTCAAAAATTCATCCATTACTTACAGGAGCATCCAAAAACCAATCTCCTGACAGAAAAGACAAAGGATTCAGTTTATGTGGCTTTAAAGGATCCAAAGGGAATGTATCCTAATGGATTTCCAACATGGAATGGTGAATTCACAATGGTTTCAGTAAATTATCTCAAAGTTACAGCACCCTGGTATCTGGGTGGATGGACCATAACTTATGGAGAAACTGATACAATAAACATACTATTTGTGGGATCGAGTGCCCAGTCATGGTATAATCAGGAAATGAACACAATCCACAATATTGAAACATGGAGTATGGTGGGCGGTTTTATATATGGAGGAGCTTTAACTATAGCAAATTTTTATGGTCTCCTAACAAGTGCTTTGGCTAAAATGGCAGGAATTATTAGTTTTATAATTGCATCTGCTGCGATATCAATTCACTTTACACAGTCATATATGGGAAGTGCATTAAATTCAATGTATGATTCTACATACGCAAACCCTTTTAACGGGGAACCAAAATTTCTATGGATCTTCTATGATGCAACATATATTTATCCATGGGTAACAGCAGGTGTTGGAGTTATGGGATCAAGTTTCTCCTGGAATGGTTATACGAACACTGGAACTGTTTCCATAATGCCATATATTCCAGTTCTGAGTAATAATCCTGCATGGGTTGCAACGGCATATGCTCTTACCAGTGAGGCACACAGTCTGGCAAATAAAATAGGTTGGAATTCGTGGGGAACAGTAAGTTAGGGTTATAAAAATGTGGTTAATGGAATTCATAAATCAAAATGGTATTCCACTAATAGTGTTTGTAACTATACTTAATGGTCTTCTTGGCATGAAAATAAGGCAAAAGGATCTCAGGAATTTTCAGTCATCCCTCAATAAAATAATCTATGCATTTTACAGAATAATAGGTTATTCCGCATTGGTTATATCAATTAGTCTTGTTGCGCTTCAAGTTATATACAACTTTAACTCTCAGTACCTATTTAAGCTACAATATACCTATGTGCTGCCTGCGTTCGCAATCTGGGGCCTTATTTTCATATTGAATGAGTTGACCTGGCCAAAGGAAAATAACTTAGTCAAAAAGGCAAATTAAATATTTTTGATTTAATTTCTCAAATTTATTAAGAATGTAATCAAAAAATTCTCTTTGGTCTGGTAACATGGCTACCCAAGCCTAAGAGTCTGAGATGAGATATTTAATCTGATTGACCCTTGATTTCGGTCACTCGAGTTGCGGCACTTCAATTATTCATATGGCATTGAGTAAGGATGTTCAAATGAGGATTCAAGGTCATTAAAATAAAATATTTAATTCTAGAAAATAGTTAAATTTGAATGAACGGTTGGGAAATTCTGTCGTTAAAAGTAATATGGGAATAGCATTGGATCAATGATTAGCACAGGGACATTTGGAGTATATCAACAGTCCTGAACCAGGAATTGTGGGCCAGTCAAGATCAGATAACATAACTTCGCACGCTGAATTGATGCCAGGGGGCTATAAAACTGAATACAGAAATTATAAAGGTTACATAAGAACGATTCCTGAATTATCCCCTGTCGAATGTAGTTCAGAATTTCTCAGAGGGGTAAATGGAATAACGTACATAGATTATAGAAAAGTTAAGGAGATCGTTATTAGAAAAGAATAGGAATAAAGTGAATACATTAGGTTTTTCATTATTGAGATATTTGATCCTTCTCAATTTTCCAGCCAAAGAAGACTACCGTCATTATAAATCCCAGGGCACAAGTTAGGGACAGGAAAATCAGACCGACTCCAGGAGTCAGGAGTCGAAGATACCCGTATGCAATAACTCCAGTCAGACCCCCCATTCTTCCGAACATTTCACTTACACCCTGACCGGTACCCCTTACACTGGTCGAAAAAGATTCTGCAGGAGAAATGACTGTTGTTTTATCAGGCCCAAGGGCTCCAAAAAAGAATGCCCCACCAAGAAGAAGTACAGACATATATGAAGGAACTGTGACATTCCAAGCCAATAAAAATCCCAATATTCCAAGCATAATGGACCTGAAAAAGAAGCCTGAACTCTGGAGAAACTTTCTACCAACTCTTGAAATCAGAACTACAGTTATGAGTGAGGCAGGTATGGTAAAAAACTTAACAATGACACTTCCCGTATCGGCAGAATAAAATGAATTACCTATAAGTGATACGAGAAGTATTGGAAGAAAAAGAGTTAAGCTCTGATCGCTAATCTGATATAGAAACCATGGCAGTGAAAATTTAAGTGCATCTTTGCTGTTCTTTTTCTCCAAAAATTTTCTAAATATGGTTCTGACACTTTGAATATGGAATTTTTTCCATTCATCACTTTCTTGAATCCGCAGTCTTAATATTATGGGAGCAATGGGAAACAGGGCTCCAGTAATGAAAACGTATCTCCATGAATTTGCACCAAAATATACGGAAAAGATTGCCCCTGCAGCATATGCAAGAAGTATTCCGAAATTAGCGAAGAACATAACGAGGGCAAGTCTTGCTCCATGACGCCCAGCTGAAGCCTCAATCTCTGAAAGATAGGCGAAAATTACAACATAGTCAATTCCGACTCCAATTCCTACAAGGAGTCTGAAAATAAAAAGTTCATAAAATTCACTAGAAAATGCAGAACCTATTCCAGCTGCCACAAATGTAAGGAGATCAAATGCAAGAATCCCAATTCGTCCAAATCTATCAGAAACTATCCCACTGAATGCAGCCCCAAACATTGCACCGATGAGTACTGCAGAGGCAAGATAGGTTACATAAATCCCAGAGAATTTCATGTAGCTTTCCAGTGGGTTCACGGCAACAGAGATTGTTGCAATGTTGTAGCTTGCCACCAGTATGCTCAGGGATGCCACGGTAAGTGGGAATAAGTCATTCTTCCTGGCTCTGTTTTGGAGTTTCAATTCAGGTACGTCTCCTTTCCCGGGTCTGCTGAGATGATTTCAAGATCAAATACCACATCATTCTGGCTGATATCCGGATGGAATGATTTATGATACATGTAAGGCATTCCTTACATTAGACCGTGCATTAAAAACATTTCTAAAAATGTAAGGTTAACCTTACGGATATATCCGGAAGAAAGTTTTTCATGGTCCTCTGCTTAAGGGCTTTGTACCGGAAGACAGAAACTGAAAGCTGTTACAATGAGAAAAAAATCGAGTTTAAAAATGAAATGGTGAACCCTTGCTTATTTCCTTCTTAATTAGTTTAATGAGCCTGGCGTTGAACCTCCCAGAAGACCTGGATGCATGTATATTCTATTCTCAGGAATTTAATGGTTCTTCATTAATGCAATAATAATTGGCATCTCCAGATACATTTTCACTTCACTATTTCTATGAGGCAGGCATTGGCCATTCCTCCACCCTCACATATCGCAATCAACCCTCTTTCCTTTCTTTTTTCAATCAGGGAATTGATCATTGTCGATATGAGTCTTCCGCCGGTAGCGCCAAGCGGATGCCCTATTGCAATGGCCCCTCCATGCACGTTCACATTTTCTATTGGGGCTCCTGTCTCCCTTAACCATGCAATTACAACAGAGGCAAACGCTTCATTCACCTCAAAAAGATCAATATCGTCCATCGTAAGTTTTTCCCTTGCAAGTATCTTCTCGGTTACCTTGATTGGACCGGTAAGCATTGAAACAGGATCAACACCCACAACAGAAAAGGACGTGAATTTTGCCTTTGCCTTCATGCTGTGCGTCTCAAGAAAATCTTCAGAACATATAATCGCAGCACTTGCACCGTCTGAGATCTGGCTTGAATTTCCGGCGGTTATGTCAGGAATCCCATTGAATGCAGGCTTGAGAAGGGAAAGTTTTTCCATGCTTGTCTCGGACCTGATGCCCTGATCCTGGCTGATCAGCTTGATTTCATCACCGTTCCTGACGCTGACAGGAGATATCTCATTACTGAGGAAACGCCTTGATTCATCTGCTAGCTTATGGCTCCTGAGGCTGTATGAGTCCATTTCCTCCCTCGATATCTCCCACCTGTCAGCTATGATCTGCGCACCCCTTGCCTGGCTGAACCACTCTTCCTCGAGGGCATACCTTTCCCTTAAACTTGCAGTGAGAGGTGTAGAATCGGACCTAATGGAACTGAACATTGGCACCCTGCTCATGGACTCAACTCCACAGGCTATGTTCAGATCATTATTTCCTGTCATTATTCCCTGTGCTGCAAATTGAGCTGCCTGAAGGCTTGATCCGCACTGTCTGTCTATGGTAGTCCCCGGAACAGAATCAGGGAAACCCGCAGATAGTATGGCGTTCCTGGCAATGTTCGCAGACTGTTCCCCTGTTTGGGTAACACATCCTGCGATTACGTCCTCAACAAGCTGTGGGTTAATGGCATTCCTGTCCAGAATACTCTTCAACAGGCCACCAAGCAGATCAACAGGATTAATTGTCGAAAGGATTCCATTTCTCCTGCCAAAAGGCGTCCTTGCTGCGTCAAGGATGTAAGCTTCCTTTAATTTCCTCTCACTCATGCAATATACATTTTATAATAATACATTAAAGATTGTGTTAAAAAATGAAATTTGCCTTATCTTATTACCACTGAGGATCTTGCGTATGGCAGGCTCTCAAAGACGCCATTGGTACCAAAGAGGATCAGGTGGCCATTCATCACCACTATTGTTCCAGCACCGAACACAACGCCTGTACTGTATGTAAGCAGTAATGATCCTGTAGAATTGAAGACCATGAGGCTCCCTGTAAGATTCACGGTAACAATATCGTGATTGACAATGGCAGGATTCGAATCGTCATAACCTGTGTATTTATCCCACAGAATATCCCCGTTCGTCGCATTTATGGCAAATAGCTTACTTAACGCTGTTGGCTCACTGAAGACAAGATTGCCGTCAGCGGTCAGTGGAGGTATCTCAATTGGGGGAGACTGCGGCTGTATTCCTATCCCCTCATAAGTGATCCACATCACATTGCCGTCAGATGCATTGAATGATATTACAAATGCCTGGAACGTCTCATTTCCCAGCTCTACTGTATATCCGTCAATCACCTGGCCATCGGTTATTACCGGGGATCCGTCAGTCAATCCACCTGTTGCATTGGTGCAATAGTCCCACAACACCTTCCCTGTTGAGGCATTCAACGCATAGAAATTATAGGGGTTTGCCCCGCCAAAGTATATAGTTCCATTGTATATTGCAGGAGATGACATGCTAACAAAGGAACCCACGCAGGTACTCCATACCTGGTTTCCTGAGGAGGCGTTAATTGCATAAACAACACCTCCTCCAGTTGGTTCAATTATGAGTCCATCATGAAATACTGGAGTTGGCATATCCTCTCCACATGTTCCGAACTGCCAAATCGGGCTTCCATTCGATATGTTCACGGCGGCAAGGTAGTTGATACCTGTACCTCTAATATCAGGGTTTATGAACTGGTTGTTGCCGAGGCCAACTACAACTTCATGTCCTATGATCAGTGGTTCCGTCATTACCTCATTTGGGAATGTGATGTTCCAGATTATGTTGCCAGTTGTGGAATTAATTGCATCCAGCCCACCATTGCAGAGGGACATATTCGTCAGGGGAACATAGAAAGTCCCGTTTGAATAGGACGGATCAACTATTATCATGCCATTCAGTTTATCAGAAAAGTTTCCTGGCGTGGCATTGATATCATACTGATGCATATTGTTTCCTTCATATTGATAATAACTTGTTGTGACGGTATTATATGACAGATTTACATGCTTCGTAACATTGATTATTGGCACTGACTTCAGTTCAAGATCCCTGATTTCCTGATTCTTCTTCTCTATGTCATAGTATTCAAGGGATGACACCATCAGCAGGGAAGATATCAAGACTACCAGTGAAATTTGAATAAATCTGCGATTTTTAATAATTGAACGCAAAACCCCCAACATAAATGCAAATTTTTGCTCATTATTAAATATTTTTGGTACAAACACATATTGAACAGTAAATCAGAACAAACATCCCCACCAGCTCCGGGCATAGGGACAGCTCATCATGGAAAATGGGGGTTCATCACACTTTTGTGCGAGTGGTCACTCTGGACGACTCAAAAGCGTTA
>JAKARU010000260.1 GCA_021819225.1 Thermoplasmata archaeon | reverse complement strand
ATCTATATATTCAGGTCCCTTTCCATCTCCCTCCTGTTCTGGAAAAAGAGGTTTATTTCAGTATTTTCACCGTCAAAATACAATCCAACTTCTGAGTTTATTTTCAGTTTTCTGGAGGCTCTTGTTATGGTTGATTCTGGAGAAAAAGAGATATGAAGTTTCCAGTCGAGCAGGTCTAGTTCCTTAAACTCAGCGCCTATCCCCATATAACAATTGCATTCATTACTAGTATAATATGTCTTTTACAACTGCAACAGCTTACAACTGTATAATTCATCATGATACTTTATGACTCTCACCGCAACCTTTCTTAATTTTTCATGAAATCTTGGGTATGCTAATTTACTTTCTTTTCAAGTCCATTTTAAATTTTACGGATATTCTAATTATAATTATCAGCTTAAAATAATTAATTAAAAATATTTAGGATTGTTTTTCAATGTTACTCCAAACAATAATGATAAACTCCTTTACAGTATTGCTTTATCACTGGATTAGCCGGCATTTATTTGAGGAAAAATGTTCACTATAATGAAGTGATCTTTATAGAATTACTTAAAAAGAATTAAAACCATGAAATGCATAACATGATATGTACATAAGGGAGATAGATAAGACTCTAGACATGTATCTTGAGCTTAGGGTGAGGCAGGATACGGAGTTTTTCAGGGCAACTGCGGATCTAGAAATGAAGCTCCCTGTATTCATTTATGACAAAGGCGGACGAACATGGTTGAGCACTTATTTTCCAAAGAACAGTAAAATACAGAAGCTTAATCTATTGCTGAATAAATTCAATGCTTCCGAAAGGGAGATGTCCTATGTCGTGGATTCACCCATAAGTGATGAAAAGGAACTTATTCTAATAGACAGGCTCGTTGAAATTCCTTCCCTGATTATCAATGGTTCTGACATGAAGGACGGTTTTCTCAATGTCTATGCCAGATTCCACAGTAGCCAGATAGAAAAGGTCTCTGCACTGCTATCATGTTATGCTACAAATTCAAAAAATGCAAGAATAGGATGGCTTGGTCCGAGTCCTGGCATAATGAAATTGATGGATGATATAAACGTGGATTACCCACTTTCCATTGTAACCTATGTGACACCAATCAACAGGGAAGATATACACGCCAGGGAAATACCTGACAGTCCAAGGATAATAGCCGAAGTCAAGAGCAGCGGGGCCGCAAAGGGAGATATAAACACGATTGTATTCTGTGATATGCCTGTGGAGGATCTTGAAGTCATTGATTCCAGTAGCCACCTATACCAGATGGAATTGAGAAGTCCTTTTCCCTTCCTGGTAAGAAACAGGGCAAATGAACAGCACATAATGAGGGTTGCCTACTTCGGAAAGCTGCAATCAGGAAAAATAGAAGTTACAGTCTTTCTTCCAACTGACGTTCTTTATGAGTTCTATAAGATTCTATATCAGGTGGCAGAGGAGACGAAAAACGAGGTAATAGTGAAATATCTAATTCCCTATTCCGAAAATGTTTGGAACTTCATATAGGTTTTTAGATCCACGCACATTGCTGTAGCCTCATTCTGGGATCCGGGTAGCCAAAATTGCCATCATTAATGGTATGCTCACTCCATTATCATCATTCTGGAACCTGTAAAGACCATCCTGACATTTTATCATGTCGGGAAAATTCCGAAACATGGAATGTTTGAATTCCCTGAAGAGATCTATTTTCATTCCATTTTCACAGATACCGTTAATAATATCGCTCAATCTAACCATAAACTGGTAATTTGGGGAAGCATCGTAGGCTGTTCCACCTATATAATCCAACCCCTTGTATTCATATGGGTTATGCCTAAAATAGTCAAACTTTACCCTTAAATCTGCATGATCATCTGAGTCAAAGAGGTGTACGAATGGATGCTGGTCATAGATGAATAGCTTTCCACTTGCAACCAATATCCTGGATGCAGACCTCATCAATTTCCAGGCATCAGGTAGCCATACCAGAACCCCTTTGCTTATATAGACGAGGTCGAATTTCCCATTAAATTGTTTTGGGATATCAAGAACATTAACTTTGACAAATTCTGCTTCTATTCCAGATTCATTTGATAAGTGCTTTGCCTGTTCGATTGCAGATTCTGAAAAATCAAATCCCACACACTTTGCTCCAAGATTCGCAAGCGATAGGGTATCCTGACCACTATTGCAGCATAGATGTGCAACTTTTTTCCAATGAGTTCTGGCAGGATTCCAAGTTCAATCTTGTCCAAGGTAATGCCGCCATTCTTGAAGAATTGGGCCTCTCCTGTTCTGTGGCTACTATGTATGGGCACAACCTCATCCCATGCCTTCCTGTTTTTCTCCATAAAATCTTCTGGTTGCAAGTATGTCTTGCAGTGGATTTTAACCGCAATATTAATATTTATTATCAATAAAACACAGGTCTTGATTCCCCAGAGCAACCTGCAGTTAAAAGTTATTACGATTTCGCCCAGTACCTGTTGAATAGTTCATGTTGATTACATAAATCCCTGTTCAGTAGATGAAGATGAGAAAGAGGAATGGGTAAATACATTTACAGGAAAGCTATAAATCCTTGAGCAATTCCAGTTCATTTCTGTTTGAAAAGCCGGGTAAAATGAAATTAACAGGAGAGACAGAAATATAGGATAAGAGGGTAAGATGAATCATAAAATATACTTTGGAGACAGTCTGGAAATTTTAAAGAAACTGGAAGAAAATTCCGTAAATATGATTTTTGCTGACCCTCCATATGGT
>JAKARU010000259.1 GCA_021819225.1 Thermoplasmata archaeon | reverse complement strand
AATCATTAATTATCTCTGAATGCAATGAAAAAATTTGTAGGATCATAAGGATAGGATAGTTATGGAAACAATTTCAATCGATGAAACATATCTCAAAACCCGGTCTATAAGTTCCTTAAGCACAAACGCTTCTGGTTCAATAATTTCATATATTTCGTCCTCAACATACAAAGAAAAGGAGAAGGTTGTCGAAAATTATATTGCTATACGCCGGACAGATAATGGAGATCTTATCAGAAAAATCTCTGAAACAGATACCAATTTCAGTTCACCCTCCTTGTCAAAGGCCGGGGACAGGATTGCCTATTTTTCAAAGAAGGGGCATGATCATTTTCTTATTGTTGAGAATACCAATTCAGAAAACTCCTTAAAGATTTCATTGCAGGATGAACCATATTCATTGGAATGGTTTGATGAGAGCAGAATTGTTTTCCTGCAAAAGGAGCCTGTTTCAGAGGAGGAGAAGAAGAGGGTTGATTCTGGCGATGATGGCTTTTTCATCGATCATGATGACAGATTCCGCTCGCTAAACCTGTATGATCCATTATCCGGAATAAGGAGAATTACTTCCAATATGCAGATCTGGGAATTCAGCTGCACCGGAAAGAGTTTAGCAATAGTTGCTTCTTTGAAGCCGGACGAGTCTTCATGGTATGAATCAAGACTTTACCTTTTGGATCCCGAAAGAGGAGATCTGAAGGAAATATACAACCCAGACTGGAGACAGATCGCAAGACCAAGATTATCACCGGATGGCTCCAGGATTGTCTTCCTGGAATCACTGATGAGTGACTTTGGTGTCTTTTCAGGCGACATCATAGAGGTCGATCTGAAGAATGGCAACAAGAAGAATATTACTGAGAATTCAAATAAATCCTACCAGGGATTGATGTGGTATGACAGCGGAAAATTTTATTCAATTTATACAGAGGAAGGATCATGCGGATTATCATTATTTAAAGGGAATACTGAGAATACCATATGGTCCACTCAGGGAACTGCGTTACCTTCTTACAATCCAGAATTAGTTATTACAGAGAATTCATACTTTATAGTCTACCAGGACAGTTCTAGTCCACAGGAAATATATACTGGCCCGCTTGATAAGGCGCCACATCAGCTAACATCAGAAAATGAAGGTATCAGATCGGCACAGCAGTTCAAAGCTGAGATTGTGAAATGGAAGTCTAAGGATCAGATCCAGTGCTATGGCGTCTTCATATCCAATGGCCCGGAAGCACCAGTTGTCGTTTACGTCCATGGTGGCCCGACTTCATATTCATCTATTTCCTTCGTTGAGAAGAATTATTACTATCTCCTGAAGGCAGGATATTCGGTATTTATGCCAAACTACAGGGGAAGCATTGGCAAAGGCAGAAAATATGCAGAATTAAACCGTGGAGACATGGGCGGAATGGATTTCACAGATATACTGACAGGAATGGATTATCTTCTGCAGAGCAAAAGGATCACCACCGATAAATTCTACATTACTGGAGGATCGTATGGTGGTTTCATGACATCATGGGCCGTTACTCAAACGGACCGGTTCAGGGCAGCAGTTGGCCTTTTCGGTATTTCTGACTGGGTTAGTTTCCATGGTTCTACGAAGATCCATCAGTGGGACCCAATTCACTACAATGAATCACCATATGCTGGGACCAAGTATGAAAAGTTCTCTCCCCTGAATTATGTGAAAAATGTTAAAACCCCTATATTGCTTGTTCACGGAAAGGAAGACCCGTATGTTCCACTTGGACAGTATATCCAGTTTTACAGAGCATTAAGGGACCTTTCTAAAGAGACAGAACTTTTGGTTTTTCCACGTGAAGGACATGGTTTCAGTGAGAAGGAGCATATTAGGAGAAACATGCTTGAGACACTCAAGTGGTTTGAGAAACACAGGTGATAATTGAGACAGAAATATTTTAATTCATCATTACAGGACAGTAAACTCCCTGCTTAAGGAATTGAATGATACACATTTTGATCCATCAAAATAGTTTGTATCTTCTATTCTTACTCCCCCCTTTCCAGTTATGTATATCCCGGGTTCAATTGTAAAAACAGAATTAGTTATAGCTTTTTGGGTATTGGAAGGCACGAGGTATGGTTCCTCATGAACCTGTAATCCAAGGCCATGTCCAAGGCGGTGGAAGAAATTCTTCCCGTAACCTGCTTTTTCGATTATGGATCTTGCTGTTGCGTCCATTTCAGCATAACTTGTTTCTTTTGTAATCGTAAGGCGGGCCTGCTCATTTGCCTGTCTCACTGTTTCGTAAATAGTCTCCATTTCCGGATCCGCATGCTTCCAGAAGAAGGTTCTCGTTGTATCTGATGCATAGTAATGGTATCTGCCACCAAAGTCAATCACTATAGAATCTCCATGCTTAAGCCTTGTTGAGTCTGGGCTGTGATGCGGCAATGCTGCATTTTTGCCAAATGATACAATGGAAGAAAATGCAACTGTATCTAATCCCTGTTTCTTCATTTCGTTCTCCAAAATAGTAGCAAATTCTGCTTCAGAGATACCTTCTTTCAATTCTGCAAGAGAAGCGCTTAAGGACTTCTCAGACTTATCAATAGCTGATCTTATTGAGTCAAGCTCTTCCTTGTCTTTTGAAATTCTAAGTTTGGTCATTATTGAATCTGCGAGATGTTCTTTGACAAGAATAAACGGCTTAATTCTCTCGTAGTGAAAATACGGTAGTGAACCTTCAATAGAAATTTTACTTTTCACAGGAATAAATTTTTTCAGTTT
>JAKARU010000258.1 GCA_021819225.1 Thermoplasmata archaeon | reverse complement strand
GTGTGAAGGACTCAATGTATATTTTTCAAACGTTATTTTGCATCGATTCATGCCTTGTATGTGACCGGGTACAGAACGGAAGAATGATTGCCATTGCTATGCTGAATAAAAAAAGCACCTCCCATGTACTGGATGAATGAATGGTGAAATACTGGAGCATGGAAGTACCTGCAATGGATCCGAGCGGAATAATTATTCCGGAAATAGAGGAATAAACTCCCATGTATAGGCCTCTACTGTTCTCTGGAGCAAGTTTTGACATTATGACGGTTACCATAGGCAATACCATGTTTTCTCCCACACCCATTATTACAACAATGAGTGCAATAGTGTCAAAATTGTGTAGCTGGTCTATAAGAAAATAGCATATTCCATAGAGAAGGAGGCCAATTGATATGGTGACCACTTCACCTATTCGTTCAGCCAGTTTGTTTATTGGTATTTGGAGTGTTACCACGACTGCTGTGTTGATGGACAGGAACAGGGATATCTGCAGAGGCGTAAAACCATCAACAACCTTAAAAAACAGTGGGAACATTGGTGTGAAAAACATAATTGCGACAAGGGATGAAAGAGATAAAATGATGAAAAATAAAAGAGTATTACTGTTGATATTTAACCTGATTTCATTATTTTTTTCGGCTTTTACCGTATGACGTGTTTCTGGAACAAATGAAGATACAATGTAGATCACGCAGAGTATACCGATAACAGGCAGGAGGAAAAATAGAAAGGGGCCTGCTTCAAAGGCAATTCCAGCTACGATCATACCAACTCCTATTCCTGCATTTGTGAATACTCTTTGATTGCCGAAAACAGATATGTGTGTACTTCCACTGATGAGATCTGTGAGCATTGCCCGATTGAGTGTTCTTGTCAGAGAAGTTGCGATCCCCTCTCCCATAAATGCAATTATGATTACAAATGTGTTAATATTGAATATTACAGACATTATCATAATAAGAAATGACAACTCCGACAGCCAGAGTCCAAAAAGAAGTGACTTTTTCCTTCCATTATTATCAGAGAATTTTCCTACGAAAGGGGTTATTGCTACAGGAATGAGGCCCTGGACTGTAAAAATCATACCAATATCAATGTAACTGAGATTACTGTATTTCAAAAAATATAATGTCATAAGTGTCCAGACAGGAAATCGGTATAACCCTGAGATAAAGCCTGAAAACAGGATTGCACCTATGGCCCTGTTCTGAAACAGTTTCATTTAAACATATAGATGATAGTTATTTAACTCTTGTGAGGTTGCTTCTGCGGTTGAATTCTATGATATTGTGTGATAATTAAACAGTCTAAATTTTTTTATTATGCTTCTTTTGAATACTCTCACTACATTCCTGATGTGGAAGTATGCACTGATGTATTTTCCATTCTCTAACATTGGGACTCGACTGACTCTTGATATAATGCACTTGACAATGTTTCTTTATGAAATATTTGCCGTAAAATAATAACAGATGGAAATCTACAAAATTACCGATAGAATTTAGAAATACCATTCTCCAAATCCAATCAGGGAATATTAATATATTAGGTAATGCTTAGAAAAAGTAATGGCTAATTATCTGGATGAAGATGAATTTGAACGCTGGTTGGCCAGTGCAATTTCGACATTAAAATCCGCTATGTCTGATAAGTCGGCGGGATTCTATAACTGGGCCTGTTTCAAAGCTCAACAATCTGCCGAATATGCTGTGAAAGCATTTTTAAAGGGTATAGGTAGTGATTCTTTTGGGCATTCTGTCTCCCTGTTACTTAAGAAGGCGGATTTTAATAAGAAGTTGATTAACATTGCAAAAACAGTTGATAAATATTACATTCCAACAAGATACACTGACGCATGGGCAGAAGGGTCACCGGAGGATTATTATACAATAGACAATGCCAACGAAGCAATTGAATGCTCTGAATCCATAATTAAGGAGATCGAGGATAGATGGAAATCATTGAAAAAAGAGTGAACCAGAGAAAAATCGTAGTTGATGAAGCAACGGATTTTTCAAATCATCTGGAATTCAAATGTACCTCTATTTTGATTGGATCTTATGCGAGGGGAGATTTCAATTTGTGGAGTGATGTGGACCTTCTCATCATCGGTGATTTTACGGCTAAGAATCCGATAGAAAGACTCAAATATGTGGATTTTCCACCAGGATATGAAGTGATTCTATTAACCACAGGGGAAGTGAAAAAAATGAAGGAAAGAAATAATAAATTTATAACTGATGCACTCAAGGATGGGGTCTTTTTAAGAGATGACTTTCATTTTATAGAATCATAGCAACCAACTAAGAATCCAGTCTTTCTTAATCACCTAACGGTTTGACCAATTTTATCACTTCTTTCCTCGATCCAAAATTACCAATAATCCACTGAAACATGTAAACGCAGTGTAGCCAGAAACTATCCACTTCGACAAGAATTCTATGAGAGACACTCAAACATGTGAAATTTACAGATGCCTTGAAAACACAAAAACATAATGCTTAATGATCAGGGAATTTAGGAAATTTAAGAATGAGATAGAAGGGGATAAGACCAGAAACATTGAGAAAAGGTGAGTTCATGGTGATACTCGATACAAACGTAATCATCGACTATTTATGGGAAAGGAAAATATAGTAAATGTGAAGAATGAAACGTTCATGCATTCAGTAAATTTCTGACCCTCCATGAACTTATATCAATTCTTCCCTTATAGGGGGTAGCTTTGAATTGAAGTTTCCCTAATACAGTACAATTTATATATGACGGTAAAATGATA
>JAKARU010000257.1 GCA_021819225.1 Thermoplasmata archaeon | reverse complement strand
TTAGAGGATAATAGGATCATTTAATCACCCTCTATATTGTTGCATGTTATAATTTTTATTTTGTTCCATTCAATAGACAATCATGATAGTTGATACAGTGAATATGCCTTGTAGATCTGTTATACCACTTTTTAAAACACGAAAATGATAGGATTTCGATAAGATGACATATCGTAATGTAATACCGGATTGTGAAAGGTAGGTCTCTGGATATACTTGCTTTTATAGCCATGGCATCCTTCTGGGCAATAAACTATCCTGTTCTGAAAATTTCATTCAATTATGATGATCCCTTTGCAATTCTTTTCTACAGGATACTTTTCGCAGGAATTTCGGCGCTGATCATATTCTCGCACCGTCTAAGGATGCCGCGTGACTTCAAAACCAACCTGAAGATATTTGCGGTTGGTCTTCTCAGCATGGTGCTCTTCATGACATTCTGGTTCCTTGGGGAACAGGTTGAGCCCGCATCACTTTCCTCTATTCTCGTATACACCTTCCCGATATTTTCTCTTGTCTTCTCGGGTATGTTTCTGGGTGACCGACTCACAATTGAATCTATACTTGCATCCATCCTCGGATTCGCCGGCGTGGTGCTGATATTCGTCGAGCAGATCGGGTTGACTTCGATTTTTGGTGCCTTGCTCCTTGTAATCAGCGCCATATTCTGGGCGCTTGGGACCATTTTCTATAAAAAATATCTTTCTGGGGTTAGTCCCGTGAGCGTCAATACACTTCAACTTCTTTACTCAATACCTGTCTTATTTATCTTGGCTGTCGCAATTTCACCGGCGGGTGTATTCAGTGTGAATTATCAGACTGTTCTCCTATCATTAATATTAGGCGTGCCCGGGACAGCGGTTGCCTATCTGATATATTTTCACCTGTTCCGTAAGTACGATGTCTCTGAAATATCATCTTACTTTTTCGCGGTACCGGCTCTTTCAATTGTTTTCAGTTTTGCAATCCTCGGAGAAAAAAGCTCATACCTGACATACATTGGTTTCGTAATGATTTCTGTTGGTATGTTTGTTTCATACAGCAAAAAGAAGAAAACCGTAAAGGATAAGGAAACTGGCATTGTGACTGAAGACAGATCTTGAATCAGGTTTCATTGTTAATCCTGCGGCCGAAAATAAATACCATCAGTGATATGATGATTCCAATTCCTGATATTATTCCCCAGAATGTTAAGATGGATGCGGAGAACCGGCCCAGCAGGAAGGTTCCCATAAGAGGAGCAAACGGGACGGTAAAACCAACTATCACCTGAAATGCTCCAAAGTACTGGCCACGCTTATCTGACGGCGCCAATTTACCAATCATGCTGTAGGCAACAGGGCTTATGATATTTTCACCCATTGTTATAAAGAAAACGTCAAGCAGCAGATAAAGAGTGCTCGAGAAAAAAGCAAGTGAAAGAAAACTGAAAGCATAAACTGCGCCTCCTATTGCTATTCTCGTGTGATCGTTTACATGACGGAAAAGCCAGTTTATGGGTATCTGCATCGTAACGACGAAAATTCCGTTTAATCCGTATAAAATACCGATGAATCTGTTTGTAAGATGATCGAAATTACTCCAGAATAATGTAAGGGTTGTGCCCCACTGACCGGTTACAAACCATATCAATGCAAGTATGATACAAAGAATTATGAACTTGTGATCTTTTGATGGAAATGACATTCCTCCCTGGACACCTGCCGGATGCTCCGGTTCCTTTATGTAAATATAGAAGAGGAAGAAATCCAGAAGCGAAATGACCGCCGGAACCGCAAAAACATAACCATAGTTAAAATATGCAAGGAACCCTCCAAGGGCAGGACCAACCGAAAAACCGAGGTTTGCTGCTATTCTGAGTATGCTGAATGCGTCATTACGCTTTGTTTCCTCGACTATATCTGTTATCAGAACATTATCGACTATTCCCTGTATTGTCACAAGCGGTTCAATCGCTATAAACGAGATGATAAGAAGGTAAAGCGATGAATGAGTGAAGGCGGAGTAGGCCATAAGGGCATATGTTAGAAGAAGGAGGGGTGGGATAAGAATGCCGACCTTCCTTCTCCCGATTCTGTCTATCAGGTTTCCACCATAAATGCTTGCCGGGAGAGAAACCATTGCTGTGCCAAAGAACAGCAGGCCTATTTCAAAGTAAGGAATACCCCTGATAAGTGACAGGTATACGGGTATAAAGATCCAGGCGGCAGATCTTCCGAGCGTTCTCACCAGCTGTGTTAATGAAATTACAGATACTGCCCTGTTTGAAAGTAATTCCCTGTAATTCTTTCCTGAGAAGGTTTCCAAGTGTCAAATCCAGACCTCATTTAAAAGGACTAATTAAGGAGATTGAAAGGCAAAGAGTGAAATTTAATAGATAAACTTAAATACTATATTTGTCTGACAAAACTAACAATGGTAGAACTGACTGAAAAGACCCTTATTTCTTTTAAACGATGGATGTCAAATGAAAGAAAAAGCCAGTTAACTGTCAGACAATACTCCTTTTTTGCCTCACTGTTCATTGATTTTATTAAGAAAGAGATTAACGAAATAAACGAGGAAGATATTGAAAGGTTCAAACAGTTCCTTGTTGTTGAAAAGAAATACTCAAAGAGCAGTCAATATCTGTGCATAAAGGCATTGCGACTGTTATATAAGTCATGCCATATTCAGCCACCATATAACCTTACATCACCAAGAAGGCCAAGAAGCGTGCCAAAATATCTTACCGAGCATGAAACCTCCCGGTTGTTGTCGTTTGCTTCGAGAAACCCAAAAACCCT
>JAKARU010000256.1 GCA_021819225.1 Thermoplasmata archaeon | reverse complement strand
CAATGGCTGGACTGAGTTCATTATTCGGATGAACAGATGAACTGGAAAGAGTTTATTTCAGGAATTATTCTTTATTTCCTTCCCATAGCCATTTTCTTGGTATCTATATTCATAATACCAAATGCGCTGTGGGTTGCAATATCGATAACCTGGATATTCACTTCACTTTTCTATAAACTTTTGACCCTTCCAGATTCCCAGGAAAGAAGGGAAAGGAACAACTCATTCTAACTCTTTTAAATTGATAAAAAGTTATTATTGAATATTGTTGATTAACACATTTTATGATTGGATACTGTAACTCACTAATCGTTGAAGTTCTATCGATGATCAAGGTGTTATTTTAAATCATTGCATATGTTGAAGACAAAATGCTTCATTTTTTAGGATTTAAATGTCATCATCTTACATCTGATGAATTTCTGTTCATTGGTCACAACCAATAACTGATAGCCCAGGTAAAAAAATAAGTAAAATTAAATGAAGTTGATTTAAAAATATGCTTAATAGGTCATTTCTGGATTTGGAGGTAGCTGTTTCTTCTTCATGACCAGTCCAACTATTAATACTATGAAGCCTACGAATCCCAGAACTCCTCCAAGCAAAACTGGAAGAAGCGATACGAGTAAAGAGTCAATTGATTTCTTTATCATACTAACTTTTGCCTGATGGGTACCAAAAGTAATAATGACATACGTACCTGGAGATATACTGGTGTATTCAATTGTAGTTACACCAGAGGTTGTAGAGACCGTCCCATTTACCTCATAACTACCAACATTGCTTGAGGTGACTGAGCTTGCATCGCTTCCTGGAACCAGATACGTCTTGCTGTCGTTGGAAGTAAGCACAATGAGCTGGCCAGATGAAACCTGAATGCTGGAACTGTCCCACTGGGAAGTTCCTTTTTCGGTAAAAGTTGGAGTAGTTGTAATTCCTGATATTCCAAGGTCTCCTCCTGCATAGAAAAGGGCAACTCCCACTATAAGTAGAACAAGCCCTATAATGACTATATTTTTACGCATTGAAATCATCTTACTTATTGAAATTGAGTTAATTAAAATTTGTGGACACCAATGTATAATTTTCTTTTTAAGATATTAAATAAACGAATTTAGTCTCATTCAATTGAAACAATTCTGAGACAGATTCATAATCAAATAAATTCAATAACTTACAGGGGGCATTTCTCAATCTGAAAGAACATGAATTCCATAGGGATTACCAAAATAAAAATCAGTTCTTAATGACATAAATCAAGCAGATATGAAGCCTGACTATCCTAGAATTTCAGTTGAATCTTAACTTATAGTAAGAAGAGAAACCAAAACTAATATTCACGATCATATTACATCAAATGTGACTTTTAAAATTTTGATCACAGGGTTTGAACCATTTCTTGAATTCACAACTAACCCTTCTGGAAAAATAGCAGAGTATTTTGAAGGAAGAGTTGAAGGCAACATAGAATATCATGGAGTGATATTGCCAGTAGATTATTCCTCACTCGAATCCATGCTTATCGAGTCAATAGATAAAATCAATCCTGTTCTGGTCATAGGCACAGGACTGGCAGCTGGCAGGTCTAAAATGTCATTAGAAAAAATAGGAATGAACTATAAATATTCTAAAAGTCCAGACAACAGTGGGAAAACCATGAATGGTGAAATTATAGATCCAGGTTTGCCAGCAGGCATATTCTCCATGTTGGATGTTGAATCGCTGGTAGATGATCTGAACAGCAGGGGAATACCTGCAGAAATGAGTTTTACTGCCGGGGCTTATCTTTGCAACAATGCTCTTTTCCTCATACTCAGGGAATGCAGGAAGAGAAATATAAAGGGAGGTTTCATTCATCTTCCAATCAATACTGAGTACGCAGCTAAATTCAGTAACAAAAATTATCCAAGCCTGCCCATGAGTGTAATGATTGAAGGGGTAAGGCATGTTGTTCAGAATGAAATTATTCGTGAATCAGCAAAATCGGAGTTACCGGGGAAAAATTAAATTTTAAGTTATTGAAGCTGAACATTAACATATAAGAGTAGAGTTAATTTAATTTCCTCAATTGTATGTGGGTATTATGAAGATAGTAGAGTGTGTCCCGAATTTTAGTGAAGGCAGGGATAGGGAGAAGGTAGAAGCAATTACAAGGGAAATTGCCTCTGTCGGAAATGTTAAAATTCTTGATATGGAAATGGATGCAAACCACAACAGGAGTGTTGTTACTTTTACCTGCGAACCTCAATATGCAGTTGAGGCTGCTTTCAGGGGAATAAGGAAAGCATCTGAATTAATAGATATGGACAATCATCAGGGTGAACATCCCCGGTTTGGGTCAGCGGATGTCATCCCATTTATACCAGTGTCTGAAGTTTCACTTAAGGAATGTGTAGACCTTGCAAATCAGCTTGGAAAGAGAGTAGGAGAGGAGTTGAATATCCCGGTATTTATGTACTCAGATGCTGCTGTAACAGAGAAGAGAAAGAACCTGGAAAATATAAGACACAAAAACTTCCAGTATGAACAATTAAAGACAGAAATTGGTAAGGGAGATTACATTCCTGATTTTGGGCCTCTTGAACTAAGCAAAGCTGGTGCCTCTATTATTGGAGCAAGAGATTTTCTGGTAGCATACAATGTTAATTTAAGATCTCAGGACATGGAGGCAGGAAAGAAAATTGCAAAGGCTTTGAGGGCTAAGGATGGGGGACTAAGCTTCGTAAAAGCCCTGGCTTTCTATCTTGAAGACAAGAAGTGTGTCCAGATATCAATGAATCTTACAAATTATAAGAAA
>JAKARU010000255.1 GCA_021819225.1 Thermoplasmata archaeon | reverse complement strand
TTGAAGAAGCAATACCAGTGATCTCCTCGGCAAGACCCGAGTGAGAATTTTAATTTTTTAATTTTGAATAAATTTAAAACCTTAAAACACACAGCGGATATAACAGTCAGGGTTTACGGAAATAATCCTGACGAGATTTTACTAAATTCTATTAGTACATTAGCGATCCTTTTTTTTAAGAATAACAAAAAAGGAGATGCAGTCCACAAAACTCTGAAGCTGCCAGAAAGAGTAAATCCATCTCTTATAATCTCAATTCTTAACATTATCATATCTGATCTTGAAACTGATGGCATATTGTATTATGAGGGGAATAAATCAAATCTAACACTTGATCTGAACGGATTTAAGCCAAGTGAAAATTTAAAAAAAAGGAATGAAATAAAAGCTGCAACTTTCCACAATATACCTGATAATTTTGTGGGCAGTCACCTAGACATAACTTTTGACCTGTGATATTGCTGAATTTGAGCGCTTACATAAGTTAAATATTATGCTCATATATCGCCAGAGAACATGATATCCTACGTGCCACAAAAGATATTTTTTACCCGGGGAATAGGAAGAGCACCAAGCCAGCTTCAGTCTTTTGAAGAAGCTCTTAGAGATGCGGGAATAGCTCCATACAATCTGATAAGCGTAAGCTCAATATTTCCTCCACAGGCTGAACTGATTTCCAGGGACGATGGTACAAAATTGCTCAAGCCTGGACAGATACTTTATACTGTTCTTGCCAGAAATTCCTCGAATGAACTGAACAGGATGCTGTCAGCTGCAATAGGTTATGCGCTGCCTAAAGATAGAAACAAATGGGGGTATCTGAGTGAGCATCACAGTTTTGGAGAGACGGAAAAACAAGCTGGCGACTTTGCGGAGAAGCTTGCTGCTGAAATGCTTGCAAGCACCCTTGGTGAGAGGGAGAATCTCACACTTGATGAGAAGAGAAATGAATACGTATTGAAGGACAGGATTTTGACGACGAAGAACATATGTTCCACTGCGGTAGTTATGAAACAGAATGAATGGACAACTGCAATAGCCGCAGCTGTGCTTATAATGCCGACTTAGGTGTGACATGGCAAGCAACATAGAGGCAAAGTGGCAGGAAAGATGGGAAAATTCTGCTATTTTCAGCCCAAAAATAGATAATGGAAAGAAGAAGTATTTCATAACAATTCCCTGGCCGTATACAAGCGGCTCCCTCCACGTGGGTCATGGGAGGACTTACACATTAGGTGACATAATTTCCAGATACAAGAGGGCTCGAGGCTACAACGTTTTATTTCCAATGGCTTTTCATGAGTCAGGAACACCGGTTCTTTCAATTTCGCAGAAACTGAAAAAGGGGGATCCTTCAACCATTGCTCTATATACTGAATACCTGAAGGAATATGGGGAAGTCGACATAGAAAAAAGATTGAAGGAATTTGAGGATCCTCTGGAAATCGCTACATACTTTTCAAGGGCCATTATACATGACTTCAACAAAATGGGATATTCCATCGATTGGTCAAGAGAGTTCACATCTGCCGAGCCGATGTACCAGCAATTTGTAACCTGGCAGTTCAACAAGCTGAATTCACTTGGGTACCTTAAACGCGGTGACTACCCTATTCTTTTCAGTATTGAGGATCAAAACCCCGTAGGCGAGGATGATATCAAGGATGGTGATACAGACAAGGTTTCGATTGAGGAATTCACCGGGATAATATTCAAGGGTGAAAGTTTTTCGCTCGCAGCTGGTTCTCTCCGGCCGGAGACAATATACGGAATAACTAATCTCTGGATCTCAGATAACGGTTCATATTTTCTCATCAGATTGTCAGGGCAAAAGATTGTTGTATCTGAAAACGCAATCGAAAAAATGAAATCCCAGAATATGGAACTTGAAATCATCGGTAAAATTGAGAAAAAGGAAATTCTGTCATCAAAATTTTTAGTACCGGTTGTTGGAACGGAAGTTCCAGTTTATGAGACAAGTTTTGTTGACCCGGATAATGCAACAGGCATAGTTTATTCAGTTCCAGCCCACTCTATAATGGATTATGTTGCGCTCACCAGTATCAAACCTGACCTTAAAATACAGTATATAATCGATATGCCAAAAGGATCACAAAGCAATGTTCTTGATCTCGTAAAAAGGTTTAAAATTAAAAGCATTGAAAATTCCGACAGTATACAGGAAGCGACCCAGATCCTGTACAGGGATGAATTTTATTCAGGTATCATGAAAGAGGGGTGCGGTATTATTTCATCAATGCCTGTACAGCAGGCCAGGGAAAAGATAAGGAACATTCTTCTGTCGGAAAAGCTTGCATTTCCCATATTTGAAACAAGCAGGAAAGCACTGACTAGAAGCGGATCTCCTGTAATCGTTGCGATCGTTAAGGATCAGTGGTTCCTCGATTATTCTAATCCAGAATGGAAGATAAAGTCACATGCCCTCGTCGACAGGATGGTATTTTACCCTGAATATTTGAAGAAGACGTTCAATGATGCTATAGACTGGCTGAAACTCAGACCATGCGCCAGGCGTCGTGGTCTCGGGACAAAACTTCCGATGGACCCAAACTGGGTAATAGAGTCTCTCTCGGATTCAACCATATATCCTGCAGTTTACACAAATGCACCTTCTCTTAGAGAAATATATGACAAACTTGGAAAAATTCCACACAATATTCTTGATTATATTTTTGGTCCTGATGATCTTGAAATGCCATATATTGATGATCCATCTATATCCAAACTTGTGAGGGAGGCAAAAAGACAAAAGTCTTACTGGTACGGCGTTGATACCAGGC
>JAKARU010000254.1 GCA_021819225.1 Thermoplasmata archaeon | reverse complement strand
ATTACTGTTTCTATTTTCAAGGTAAATGGATATCCAGCTTAAAGAGATAAAGTAATGCGGGAAACAAACTAGAAATAAATTAATAACAGTTTTCACTTAGAGAGATCGTCGTAAAATTGAATATGTCAGATTTTTTTGAAGATGTTGTCAAGAAAAGCATGTACAGAGATATATCGGTAAATATAAGAAATGGATTGCCAAATACTTCCATAATTTCACTTTTCGCATACTCTGAGGTACTTGGGGCAATGGGGAGAATAATAAATGGTGAAGCTGAAAACATTGTGTTTGGGACTGGGCAGTCAAACAGGAATTTTCAGTCATATCTTAGCTTTGCAGGCAAGGCCTATTCAAGGGTCAATGCAAAGGAGGCCTATCGAGTTATAAGGGGAGGGATAATTCACAGATATTTCATAGGGAGATCTGCAATGGTTGTTATTAATCCGGAGGATCCCATGGGAACATTAAACTACATTGGTGAATGCCCCATAAGGATAACTGAAGCCGAGGTTTATTTCAATATTAACCATTACTTCAGGGACATGAAAATTACGGTAAACAGGATAAGAAGAAAGATGAAAAGACAGAGACTTGAGAATCTTGAAATTGCTAGGAGCTTCAACCAGACAAGATTTGTCTTCCTACATAATGAAATTAATAATTCCTGAGCCAAATATCTATTCAGGCGAACTCTTTCTGATTTCATTCAGGGCTTCCCTGTCCCTGCAATAAAGGTAAGGAGCAAGATCCAGCGATGGGGGAGACTTTTCCAGTGTTTTTGAATATACATTTCTCAGATTCCTGTCTACAACTGAACAGTATCCTTTCCATGTTACACCTAGTGATTCGACGAATTCTTTCTCTATACCTGTGGCCTTTTCATGTGCGTATGGATACTCAAATTTTTCATCAGATAACCACTTTTCCGGCAGCTCGTGGTGATAGCCTATTGTCAACATTGTGTTGATTTTCCTGTTCTCAACCTCAATTTCTTCTGGAAAATGCTCATCCAGAAAGATTGTGCTCCCATCCAGTGAGTATCCTCCTGTATATTTTATGTCAAAGTCATGGCTAGCCTTCACGTCCTTGGCCGATTTCATTATCTTAACTTTTCCAATTTGAATGCCGTTATGATAAACATAACTCCCTCTTACCTCAAGTAATTCTCCATCTTTCAATGGTTCACCTGATTCGAATTTAATCATGGCTGGTTCCCTGAATTCGATTGCTATTATTTCCTTGAGCCCATTTTCGAAAGTTTTCTCTTCCCTTGTTATGATTTTGAATTCATCTTTCATTGAATCACATAGACTGGGTGGATTAAAGTTTTACTTATATACTGCTGATGTTATAAATTTTAGGATTACCTGTAATCATAAGATATGAGAAAAATAAGAAATATATAAGGAAAATCTCTGTTATCATGAATCAACAGACCTTCATCAAACTGGATGGAAAATATCAAAAAAACACGAAAATAAAGGGACCGTTGAATATCAAAGGCACCCATATTACTCCAGGTAATTTTCTCTTGGAATGTTGTTCATGCCAGAGGTTTTAGGATGGACAAACTAAGTGTTGGCGTTTTGGGATGCACCGGTCTGGTAGGTGAGACCTTTCTTAAACTTCTGGAAAAGCATCCATGGTTCAGAGTCGATGGGATCTATGCTTCCAGGAATTCCGCTGGACTATCAATAAAATCTGGACCTGCTGAAAATGAAGAAATGACTGTTCATGAATCTACCGTTGAGAATATAGTCAACGGAAAACATGATATGGTATTCAGTGCAATCAGTGACCTGAATGCTGGACCCATAGAGCTGGAACTTTCAAAACTCGGTCAGAGAGTATTTACCAATGCTTCTGCAAACAGGTTAAACAAAGATATTCCTCTGGTAGTTCCAGAGATAAACAGTGAGCATTTCAATATGATCACAGACAATCATGGATATATAGTTGCTAATGGGAACTGCAGTACAATAGGGTTAAGCCTCGGGATTGATCCTATTTTTGATCTGAATCCACAGCATTTAACTGTAACTACACTTCAATCAATCAGCGGTGCCGGTTATCCTGGTATTCCATCCATGGATATTCTGGGCAACGTCATTCCTTTCATAAATGGTGAGGAAAGAAAACTCGAAAATGAAACGAAAAAAATTTTTGGAAAGTTCAGTGATGGGAAAATTCATGAATCGAAACTGAACATTAGTGCAACAGCAACAAGAGTCCCGGTGAGGATCGGACATGTGATTTCAGCTACTGTTGAAGTGAAGGAAGAAGTTGGAGAAGAATTAGTACTGAATAAGTTCAAAAAATATGGTAATGGCTCCCTGGTGGGAAAGTTTCCCTCTCTGCCCAGGCAAAGCATCCTGTTTTTGCCTGGTAGTGACAGGCCCCAACCTCTTATGGATTCAGGTTCAGATGATTTAATGAAAGAAATGCAGGTAAAGGTTGGCAGGATAAGGGTCTCCGGGAATTATATCTCACTGATAATTCTGGTGAACAATCTGGTGAGAGGGGCAGCAGGTGCCTCGATCTTGAATGCGGAGATAGTCGCAAAGACATGGGGAATGATCTCATGAGTTTCAGGGTCATGAAAGTTGGAGGTTCCTGTCTTACAGACATAGATTCCCTAAATCAGCTCACTAAGATATCAGAACTCTGGCCGTTTAATGTAATAGTGGTAAGTGCTTTCAAGGGTGTGACCGATGCACTCTATGATGCTTATTTTGGTTCCCATCGATCGGAATATGTATCTGGGCTTATTAGAGAGTTTTCTAAAGAGTTGTCTAAAAAGAAACTTGGAACGGAA
>JAKARU010000013.1 GCA_021819225.1 Thermoplasmata archaeon | reverse complement strand
AATAGTTGGTTTGACACTGGTGTTTATCAGTTCATTCACAGGTGGCATAATCTACTTCGTGGCATCTATTTCAGGGGCAATAAATTTCTTTCTCGCATTCTTCAATCTCCTGCCCATACCTCCTCTTGACGGTTCAAAGGTAATCGCATGGGATTTCACAGTATATGCATTATTGCTTGGGCTCTCCCTCGTTCTCCTGATAGCGTTTGGGCGTGGATTTTTCTGATGATTCCATCATTTCTATAAAAAGAAAAGATTAGATAAGCAATGTTTCAATTAAGATGTGGTGTGGAACTATGGAATGCGAAATGTGTGGTGCCAGGGTAGATAAGCTTAAGAAAATCAAGGTGGATGGAGCAATTCTTTCGGTATGCCAGAAGTGCGAACGATTTGGAACACCAGTTGAGAGTATGCGTGTTTATGATGACAGGGGTTCAAAGGGCTCAACACAGGTTAATGTTCCTGTAAAACCTGTTATAATCCAGAGAAAGCCAAACAGAACAAGAAATTCAGAGAAGGAAATTGAAAGCCTGGAAATCGTGCCGGAGTATGCTGAGGTTATCCGGCTTGCAAGAGAAAAGACTGGAATGAGCCAGGATGAGATGGCTGACAAGCTCAGGGAAAAACGGACATTGATATCCGCAATAGAACGTGGCGGTATCAAGCCTGACATCAAGACTGCGAGGAAAATTGAAAATTTATTGAAAATAAAGATACTGGAGGAATTTTAATGGTTTGTGGACTACGCAGATCCAGCACGGATATCTGATTAATGAAGGCAGAACATTAAATTGAATCTGAATTTAATTCACAGATTTCATGTTTTTTTTAATTTATCTTTAATACTGAAAAAAACGGTAAAAATTGAATTACTACCAAAAAACTATTAATAAAATTTCAATATCACCACCTATGAACCATAACACTGTGGTGGTATCAGCGTTCTTTCTGGTTTCGGTAATTTCCGGGATCGTGAGTGACATTTTGCTTACAATATTTTTAAGAGGATATGAAGCTACAACACAGGGACAGCTGGAAGCCACATACGGCTCACCGGTATATGCGGCTGGAATAGCAAGCGGTATTTTTACAATACTTCTTCTGTTTTATCCTGTGTTTAAAAAAGGTGATAGAAGTCATGAATGGGAGGATTTCAGATGAATTCAAAGGCTAAAATAGAGGCGTTATGGATAATTGGCGTACTTGTTGTGCTCGTCGTTGCTGCTGGAATAAACATATACACAACAGAATCCCCTAACTTCACAATTGCCACAAAAGAAACACCGAGCAGTCCCATACCAGGTAATACAACTGTTGTGTACGTTGAAGGCGTTCAGTGGTCATGGCTGTTCACTACATACAACAGTACAGGTAAACACACAACTACAGATGGAGTAACACTCACTGTGAATCATACTTATACTTTCGTCATAACATCAATAAAAGGGTCTCATCAATTTGCTGTGATACACGATCTTTACATTCCACAATTCGATGTCCAGGCGTATGCCGTGCCAGGGCAGAACAACACAATTACATTTACCCCAATACATACGGGGACATTCATAATTGAGTGTGTTGAGTACTGCGGTTACCTTCATTATGAGATGAGAGGCTATCTAACGGTGGTGGCCTGATGTCTGCAACCATGCTTCTCCTTGAGGTATCAATAATCCTGTCATTTGTTTTCGTGATACTTTTCTTCATGTATTACAAGTACCTGACAGTAAAGACAGGAATGGATAACGCTTCAGATGAAAGTGATTATTATGATTCGAGTTCATATTTCAGGGAAAAGAGGAAGAGTAATGGAGCGATTTCAACAAGCGCTTTTGTTCTAACCGATTCAAAAAGCATAGGCCTCAGATACCTGATGACCAGTCTTGTATTCTTCTTCATTGCCGGAACATTTGGTGTTATAATGAGGGTAAGTTTGATAGAGCCAACTCCTACTCTTTTCGCACATCGCGAGGTTCTATATGACATACTTACCACTGAACACTCTATCCTCATGATATATATGTGGGCAGTAGGTAGCGCATTTGGACTGGCTTATTATCTTCTTCCGACATTCCTGAAAATAAAGAATGACAAGTACGGTAATATTTCTTCATGGGCTTACTGGATATATGTTCTTGGAGGAATATTTATACTTCTGTCAAGAACATCGACAAGATGGTATTACTATCCACCATTGGCACTTCAATTGAATCCATATGGGGCAGGATCCATGAACTGGCTTGCGGTAATTGGAATGGAAATGATCTTCATCGGAATAGCAATAGCATCAATAACTGTCATAAGGATGATTATTTTTGATAGAAGCCAGGAAGTCCCGATGACGAAGATGCCTCTGTTCGCCTGGGGAGTTCTATTTACGCTGATAATGTTTCTTGCATCCGCCCCATTCATGATGGCTGCACTGGTCATGCTCTTCTATGATTTCTTCAACCCGATTTTCTTCACTGGAGTGGGGGGGAGTTCACCAATCTCATTCGCGGAGCTTTTCTGGGTGTGGGGTCATCCAATAGTATACATTGCAATATTGCCCCAATTCGGGTTGATTTATGAAATCATTCCAAAATTCACTGGAAAGAAAATATTCAGTTACAGTTCTGGTGTTCTTGCTCTTGGTCTGCTCATGCCACTGTCAGAGCTTGTCTGGGGACATCATCTTCTCAATTCAGGTCTTGGCCTCGCATGGGGACTTTTCTTCACTACCGCATCATTTGCAGTAACCATACCATCAGCAATAACAGTGTTCAACTACATAGCAACTCTATGGTCAGCAGAGAAAATCCGCTTAACCGTGCCAATGCTTTTTGTCATCAATGGGATATTTGACTTTATTATCGGTGGTATTACCGGGGTGATGCAGTCAACGCTTGTTATAAACGAGGAGGTGCATGGAACATACTGGATTACTGGACACTTCCATTTCATATTCATGGGAATTACAACCGGAATAGCATTTGCAGCAATTTACATGATATGGCCTTCGCTTACAAGTGGAAGAAAGTACGACCAGAGACTTGCTAACTGGCATTTCTCATTAACTGCAATCGGTTCATTCATTATGTCGATAGGCTGGACAGTCGGAGGATTCTTGGGCATGCCTAGATACGTATCAGGGTATTTCGCCAGATTCCAGGTATATCAGGACATAGCTATAGCTGGTGGAGTAATAATAGGCATCGGGCAGTTATTCTTCCTCGCAAACCTAATAAAATCTTTGCTGGAAGAACCAAGTACCTCTCCATCTAATGTACTGGAGGAGGTATACAAGTTCCCATCTCCAGGAGCTGTAGGAGGTGACTAAATGGGTGAAAAGAAAAATTTAGCAGGCGCTGCCTATGGAATAATAATAATATTGCTAATAGCCTTAACACTTAGTTTTGTGCTTTCTGCACCAACGCAAACTGCTGGGGGATTAACAGATCCGTCGAATTTGCCTGTTAAAGGCCACATGAACATTACATTATGGGCTGATGCGGCAGGATGGGATACAAATCATGGTCCCGTAAATCCAACGCTCTATATTCCACTGGACTACTTGGTAAATTTCACAGTGATAGAGGAGGACGGTCTCCCACACACCCTCACTATAAATACCGGACCGAAGGAGACAGGTGCAACCTATACGATAGTAACAACCGGGGAACTCACCCAGGTTATCGGGGCTAAGTATACTGCACAATATGAATTCTTCAAAACTGGTGTCTATACGTACTGGTGTACTGTTCACCCAACAACAATGGTGGGCGAAATAATTGTCAACGCAACAGCTTCGAACAGCACAGCGTCCACATCCTTCGATTCAACTCACGCCTCACATTCAAACCCTCAAAATTTTCTCGGTTCATTAAGCCAGTTCGCACTTGAGATGGAACGGAATTATGAAGCGACAACAAACATTTTAAGCCTTACAACTCTTCAGCAACCGGTGTTCTGATTGCCAAAATATCTCAGTTTTTCATTTTTAAATGATGCATTTAAACTGGAGATCACCTTTCTAATTGACCTTGTAGCAGTTGCAGGATTTTTCACAGTCCCGAATCCCGGTTCGCACATTCTCCTGCTGATCCCACTGCTTATATCCGGAACACTGGCATCCATGGCTGCAGGAGTTTTCAACAACCTTTATGATATCGATATAGATTCGAGGATGCAGAGAGTCTCCCAAAGACGGTCATTCGTTTCTCATGAAAAAATCCCTCTGATTGCCATAATGCTTGTTTTTCTCGCAATATCTTCTATTCTTGCACTTCTTTATATCAATATAGGTACACTGATCTTCATAATGGCAGGATTTTTGAGTTATGCTGTCCTTTATACCGTAATGCTCAAGAGACGGACAGATATGAATATAGTTATTGGCGGTATCGCAGGGAGTTTTCCTGCCCTGGCTGGAGGGGCTGTTCTTTCTGGCTTCCCAACCGTTGAATCAATATTTGTGGCTGGTGTTGTCTTTCTCTGGACTCCAACGCACTTCTGGTCACTGGCGATCAAATACACGGACGATTACAAGGCCGCAGGGATTCCTATGCTGCCTGCAACGCGAGGCATAAATTCCACAAGAAAGTGGATACTTGTGAACTCTTCCATCCTTATGCTCCTGATGGTCCTGCCTGTTTTTCTTCCAGTTCTCGAAAGTTCTATTATGTTCAGGATTCTGGCAATTCCGCTTGGCATGATTCTCCTCGTACCTTCAACCATGTATTATATACGGAAGGGTAACGTCGAAAAATACAGGAAATTATTCTCCATGTCAAACACATTTCTAACTGTAACCCTTATCGTTATAATGGTGTCTTCATTGATATGAACTGATCACAGATGAAATATCTGCATTTATCAAGGAACCAGAAATTTTTTCTCTACCTCTTCTTTCAGGCATTTCTAATAACTGTAAACTACTTTTTTTACAGGTATCCCTCCTTAGGAGAATATTTTTATTATACAATACTGGTCACCCCATTAATTGAACTGCTTATTTTTGGATTCTTCTCGGGAGGCGGCGAATCAATAAGGAGGGCTTTTCATTCTTTTTACTGGTTTATCTTCTTCCTTTCCGTCCTGGTTTTCTGGGCATATGCAATTTTTGTGGTGGAGATAAACATCACCACTCCGGAACTGGTATATCTGATTGAAATCATTTATTTTCCATCATTCGTTGAGCAGTTCAATTTTTCGGTTATTGGAGTGGAGGTCGGATCAACCGTTTTAAGAAGGGGTTCAGCTGCTCTTCTATCTGTAATATTCTATGGACTCTATTATTTTGTTATACTGATAAATGATACCAGGGGATTTCCCGGAGTATATTTCTGGTTTTTCATTCTCGATTCTGTTGGAGTTGGGATAATTTACATTTTCCTATACACCTCAACGAGGTCGATATGGGTTCCAATGATCCTTGAGGTCTCTCTGCTGATGAGTGTTATATTTATACCACCCCTCCCCGCTGCATTTTTCTACACATTTGTCCCATCGTGAACGAATCGAAACATCATTTTTGTTCCAGTTATATCGGGTATTGATAGATTCAGGAGGAAAAGATATCTGAAGGATATCATAGCAATATTAAATTCGAGCACAGCATTACATGCCTGTCCGTGCATAACTATTTCACTGAAGCTCCGGAAAACCTGATTCACAGGAATGCCTGGTTTATACTGGCAGGCGGATCCTCAATGTTCCTGTGGGGGATTATTCTATTCATGTCAGTTACTGTGTATGATTTTGAAAAGATTCCGAAGAACATTGATTATATCTATCCGGTTTCCGCTGCAACCGGCCTTTTATCGGGAAATCTTGTATTTGGGCACATCTCCGACAGGATAGGAAGAAGGAGGCCATTTCTATTTTCAATCTTCCTGACTGCTGCAGGAATAATGGGTGCGGTTCTTTCATCAAATTTTGTGCAGTTGACAGTTTCAATCTTTATGGCAAACTTCTCCCTTGGTGGTGATGAGACTGTGCTTCTTTCGTATATATTTGAGGAATATACCCGCACGAAAAGATCGCGTTACATAATCGGGATAACCAATATGGCAAATGCAGGCGTCTTCTTCACAGCATTCTTTCTTTATGCGATTCCCTTAAGTTTAGGGAGTACGCGAATATTTCTCCTACTCTCATCATTTTCGATCATTGCTATTGCAATAGTCTCGCGGCTTAAAATTGCCGAGAGTCCCGGATGGGAAGCCTCGCATTCTCTCACTCCTTCCAGGGATATGATGAAGCGGAAGGTAAGGGAAGTATGGGGATATAGTGGAAAGCACTTTTCCCTGGTTTCCGACTTTGAGCAGATAACAACAGGAACTGCAATTGTCACTGGATTTTTCCTGATCAATATCTACCTAGGAGAACTGTACACAGACCAGCCATACCTGGTAACCCTGCTCACAACAGGTGCAGGAGTGCTCTCAGGGATAATACTGACGCTGCTTGTAACCCGAATTCCTCACAAGACAATTCCTGTGATCTCATTTCCAGCTATGGCAGCGCTTGTTATTATTGCCGTGGTTCTTTCATTCTACTCCATGCTGCCATTCTCAATCCTGCTATGGATTCTCGTCTTTCGGAGTTTTCTTTCCGAAATAGGATGGGGAAGCAGGGACCTGTTGCAATCTGAGCTTACATTAACAACCGAGAGGGCAAGACATATTTCAAGAATAAGGGCGTTTTCATACTCTGTCCTTATTCTGCTCTATTTCATAATATACCAGTTGGAGCCACCGTTGCTCTTCTACCTTATAATTATAAGCATTGTTGAGATCATGGGAGCAGCAGGAGCACTTGTATGGTACTTCAGGGGTGTTGAATCTGGAAGGAAGGACATCATCTAGATATGGAAAATTGGGCAGTCAGGAACTGGAGAGGATAATACTCGACAAGATAAGGAATTCCAGAACACTTCTTGGACCCCGTCCTGGGGTTGACTTTGGAATATATTCTGGAGGCGCAGGGAAAATCATCGCAACAACCGATCCTCTTTCGTGTCACAGACCCCTCGGGTTGGACTTTGCAGCAAGGTTCGGCTTTCACATTGTCATGACAGATTTCATGGCATCAGCAAACGTTCCTGATTATATGACAGTAACGCTAACGCTACCGACTGATTTTAGCAACGATTCGCTGGAGGAATACTGGGATGCGTTTACCCGGGAGGCTGAGAAATGGTCAGTGGATATAGTTACAGGCCACACCGGAAGATATCCATCATCATCCCTCCCACTCATTGGCTCACTTACAATGATTGGAACCGAAAAGACCGCCATACCAGATTTCCGGAGAACCAGAAGTGAAGACCAAATTTACGTCATGGGGATACCTGGAATACAGGCAGCGGTGGTTATGGCCTCCTATGGGATTGGCGGAGACCCTGAATCTGCGGAGATCAGGAATCTCATGGAAATGAAGGAAGAAATGATCCCGTCATACCGGACAAAGAACATCATAGATTTCCACAATCAGACAAACTCAGTTCTCTTTATCCACGATGTAACAGAAGGTGGAATGGTCAATGCATCAAATGAGCTTTCGTCCCTCGTTGGAATGGATATTCACCTGGCAGGCAACATGTTGAACTCTTCACCGCTGGTTTGCAGTTACCTTGAGAAATTCGGGATAAATCCTCTGGAGACAACAGGCGAAGGATGCATTCTTGTTGGTATTATGAAGGAGTTTTCAGAGGAATTCGAGAAATTCATGTCAGGAAAGGGAATCAGGGTGTCCAGGGCAGGCTATTTTTCAGCGAATAAGGGAGGAAATGTTTTTCTTGATGGGCAGATGTGGGATCCCATAGATGGAGATCCATACTGGGGTGCAATAAAAAAATGATAATATATGGAATTACTCCTGATTTCACCGGGGATTCATTTTACAGGAAAACTGAAAGGATATTGATGGCAGGAATCGAGATTCTTCAGTACAGGGATAAGACATCCAGTAGCAGTAAATTTATAGAGGTTGCAAGGAAGTTGAAAGGAATGTGCATGGATCATGGGACACTTTTCTATATAAATGACCGCATTGATCTTTATCCAGAAATAGAATCAGACGGTGTCCATGTGGGAAAGGACGACCGGGATATAGGGTCCATCAGGGAACAATATCCCGGAATACTGCTCGGTGGATCAGCCTACTGCGATCCGGATATTGCCGTAAACCTTCAACTTAAGGGGGCAAATTACATAGCCTTTGGCTCAATGTATCCAACAGGCACGAAGAAGGATTATACTCTATGCAATCCAGAGGTTATAAAAAGTGCAAGGCCAAGGATTGACATTCCGATATACGCCATAGGGGGGATAAGTTTCAGCAACGTGGCCAGAATTATTGATCTTAATTACGACGGAATAGCAGTCAGTTCAATGCTCTACTCATCACAGGATCCCTACGCAGACACATTGAAACTCAGATCAATGATTTAATTGCCTCCTCATAACCTCCCCTTGTCAGTATCCACTCAAGTATGAATTCCACCATTGCTATCACGGACAGGATGAGCAGAAGAAGAAGGAATAGCAGACCTTCAAACTCTCCCGCAATCCCTATTGATGGTATATTAATCGCGTTGAGGCTGCTGTAATTTATTCCTGTAAAGACTGAGGTCAGGAAGACCATGACAAGGATTGATGCGGAGTAAAGCTTCTTAGCTGCAGCTTCCATGTTTATTATATTGTGTATTAGATAGGAAGTGGCTATTACAAGAATCGAAAAAAGCACGACATAGGGGTCAATGAAATAATTGAAAGCGCCAAATGTGAATGTCAGCATTCCGACTATCACCGGCCTTACAGCTCCATTGATCCTTCCCATTTCCCTCCTGTACCTCAGCGCTGAAAGATTGATGAATGCAAGGCTGATCAAAACCATGAAGTCAGTAATGCTCAGCAGGAAATCTTCACCTGTTTCAATCAATATTATTATGAAAATAAGGGTGAAGACCCATGAGAATCTGGTTACGGAGAGCGGGAAGATACGGTCTTCTCCAAGGGACCTAAGGTGTCGGGAGGCAGCAAGAAAAGCCGGAACAAAGGTGGTCAGGGTTGCAATTATGAAGGCTACTATCATGAATACGTAAGCAACCCCGCCTCCTGCAAGACTGGCTATCTTAAAGGCCGGAATTGAGGCAGTTTCCAGTCCTTCCCCCCTTTGCTGAGTCATGAGCACTGCAATTGAGTATGCGATGTTGATTGAAGAGGATATAATCACTGTGAGAATCATGCTGAGCTTGATGATCCTGTCCTTCCCAATCCTGATCTTCTTCCTTATCAGGGGTATGAAATATTCGGATTTCGTATCCACGCTTCTCTGGAACGCCATTATTTCCTGGAAACCGAAGAAGAGGATGAAGAGGTACCCGGTGTCAATAAGGATGTCCTCGAACCAGTTTCCAGAGAATGAGAAGAAGAGCCTTGTGGAAAGAGGTGCACTGTGGAAGACAACTGCCTCCTCAGCAATGAGGATGGCTGCCATAACCACCATCATAATTAGCTGTACCTTTCCAATCAGGACAATATACCTTTCCTCAAAGAATGCATTGATGATGAACCAGAAGATGAAGAGACCCAGAATCCCGTAAATAAGTATCTGTGAGTACATGCCAGACACAAAGTGGCTTGAAGGAAGGACGATGAGGAGCAGATCGAAGAAAATTATCACGCAGTATGCAGCCAGTGCAGAATTAGCCACCCACATCGAAGTCCTGCTTATGAAGTACCTCACCGATGAAACTCCGTAGGCTTCCCTGACAAAAGCAGGTCCTCCGACTATGTCTTTCCCGTTATTCCTGTGAAAGAGATAAACATCATTGTAGACTCTCGCCATTATCAGGGATGTTCCGGCAGCGACCAGAAGGGAGATGGTAGATATGATGCCGAACTGAAGTGCATTTTCTGGAATGAGGATGAACAGGGGAGAACCAAGCGTGGATCCTATTCCTATTGATAGAACGATAAAGAAGCCATAAACAGGCCGTGACTTTCCTGTCACTCTGGGCCTTGAGAAATGAACCCTTAGGGAAAGTGGGAACGACAGTGTAAGATAGAGCGCAAGAACAAGGCCTGTGAAGAACGATATCAGCAGGACAGTCCTCCTAAGTGTGAATGACGTGAAATCGAAGATATATGAGAAATTAACTATGCCGAATATGCTGATCAGCATGAATATTGAAAACGATGCGGCAGTAATCAGTACCCTTGCAAAATAGATCTTCCTGATGGTCTTTCTGTCCAAATTACTTCACCTGAACAGGTACCTGATATTAACACGTGCCGTCCTGAGAGTGAAGAATCCTGCAAAGAGAACAATCAGTGCAATCAGGAAATTTATGAAGAGCGCAACCTGGAAATATCCTGAACTTATCTCAGCAAACCTGAGTGCATTCACATAATAGGAAAAGAAGACATTACTGTTTGCTCCCGAAGAAAACGTCGGAACTACCAGGATTATGCCCAGTATAAACAGGAAAGCAGAAAGCAGGAACTCACCTACTGTTGAAAAGAGAATGCTCAGGTCATTACCCTTCCTGGCTGTCCTGATTATGTCTATGAACTCCCGGACCTCCTCGCTTGAACTGTTCTCCATTCTCCGTATTATATCCGATCTTGATATGGTATCATCCCTGTCGGAAAGAAGCATAAGGGCTTTTACGCTAATCTCAAATGAATCGATCAATGGATCCAGCGGGTCTTCTCGCTTCTCCTCATCCATGAATCTTCTATGTGACCAAGGATATAAATCTTATCAAATTTGCACGTAATACAGTACTTCATGGAGGAGCCATACATTTGTCTGCCATTATCATGAATTGATACAAGCTATCCATCTGTGAAGGTAAGATTAAAAAAACATCCTGTCATATCCATGACGGGGATTAAAATAGAAACTTCAAACTCTTCGGCTGATGAGAAAACGGTTAGGATTTATTTCCAGTATTTGCTGGATTCCATAATCAGCCAGAATGATTACGATAATCTGAAGGTCAATCTTGACAGTTTAAAAAATGCTTTACCTCAGGAAACTGCAGATATAGACAAGCTCCAGGTCAATATTTCAAAGGTAATAGAGGATTTCAAGGCAACAAAGGCATACAAGGGAATAGGAGATACAGAGAAGGAGATCAACGACTTCGTAAAGGCAAGCCTTGAGAAGCTGAAGAAACGTGTTGGTGATGACTTCAAGGCGAAGATGGACGAGATCGAGACAGGGATGTCGTCAGCAAGAATGAATTCAACAAAGAATATACAGGCCTTCCTCTCCTCAGATGCAATGAAAGTGATTGACATGACCATCAATCTCAAGCTGGTGGAGGGTGTATATGATTCTACGGTCAAATATATCGCAGAGGGAGGAATCGAATACGAATTTTCCCTCAACACTAGAAGCCTGGAGATATTCAAGGAACCGATAAAATTCGGTTCACTCGAAAAGGGAGTCAGGATTCCGGTCAGCAGTGGCAGCAACTGGGTTGGAAAGGAAACCCAGGTAGATTATGAGAGGATTGACCGTTATTACCTGTCATCTGCAAGCATCAGCAAGGGAAACCTGTTTGTTGTCTTTTCAGATCCGGACAGTGATGGTAAAGTTACATTCGTGATGTCAAGAGGAAATGACAGCGCATTCCTTTCCATCGAATATTCCATAGACAAGCAGACAATTGATATAACTGGAAATTCTGCGCTTAGCAGTACCATAGAAATGGAAAGGATTCAGGATCCACTCGATCGCATATATGGGAGCATAATGGAAATTGAGGGAAACAAGATGAAGTTGACTCATCTTTCTGATAATGGGAATGAGATAATTGACACCGGGAATATCAGGCAATTTGCAATGAAGGTCTTCGAGATGAAGAAGGACCTCCTGCAGAATGTATTGAAAAACCAGCCTGGAACAAAAACCGAATCATTCAATGTCAAGGAGAAGCTTGCGCTTGCAGGCACCTCAGGAAAAGAAATAGGAAAGATGCTGGGAATTGAAATATGATAGAGAAAAAGCAGTTCTTCCCGTTCGGAATAGGTACATGGCGGATGGGAGGAGCCTCGCAACCGGATTATTCGCGGGACAACCAGTGGGTTGAAATCATAAACAGGGCAATCCAGGGTGGGATCAATGTTATTGATACAGCTGAAATGTATGGAGCAGGGCATTCAGAGGAGCTGGTTGGAAGGGCAGTTGAAACGAACAACAGGAAGAACCTGTTCATCATTACCAAGGCCTGGCCATCATCATATGGCAATTTGAGGGACGCACTAAACAGATCACTTAGGAGGATGAAAACTGATTATGTTGATCTCTACCTTCTTCACTGGCCCGATGAGAATCACGATCTACCAGAATTAATAAAGGATCTGCTTGACCTGAAAGACGATGGGCTGGCAAGATACGTCGGCGTTAGCAATTTTGGCCTTGAACTGCTTTCCCTTTCTTATTCCCTTTCATCAGGCCAGATTTACGCAAACCAGATCGAGCTGAATGTGTCCAGACAGTCACAGTTCAATGAAATAAGGGAGTTTTCTGAGGAAAAAGGGATCCTGCCAATAGCTTACTCACCCCTTAACAGGAACAGAATGCCTGAGAATCATAAGATGAGGGATAACATAAAGAAATCCGGGCTTTCCGTATCAGCATACAGCCTGCTTTACACAATTTCGCTTGGAGCTTATCCTGTACCGAAATTCTCAACCGTGGAACACCTGGAAGATCTTCTCAGCGCATATAAAAAATATGAAAAGGGAAATGTCAGGATGTTCTGACGTTGATTGCAGGCATATTCCCAGGATCAGATCTGATAACAGGGATTTTATGGATTGGTAAATCAGTGTGCACACATCCCTGAATGGAAGACCTTCCGGGAAATCCCGTAAAAATGAAAACAGATAAATCCTATGTAGCACATGTCTAACCATGAAAAACTATATTGATGGTCAATGGGTAGATTCTAGCAACGGAAAGACCATAGACAAGCTGAATCCCTCAACAGGGGAATTACTGGACAAATTTCCAGCATCCACAACTGATGACGTGGACCGGGCAATCGATGCAGCAGAAGCCTCGTATGAGGCCTGGTATGCTCTTGGATCTGTTGAAAGGGGAAGGATTATACGTGAAACAGGAGACCGTATAAAGGCTGCAAGAAAGGAACTTGAGGAGATACTGATCAGGGAGTGCGGAAAGGTGAAGGTACAGGCGGCCGAGGAGGTAGATGGGGTCCTGGATCAGGTTTATTACTATTCTGAATTCGCCAGGAAGATCACCGGTGATATTGTTGAAGGGACGACTTCCCACAGGAAGATCTTCCAGTACAAGATCCCGCATGGTGTCGTTATCGCATTGACTCCATGGAACTTCCCTGCAGCAATGGTCGCACGTAAACTTGCTCCGGCATTGCTAACCGGTAATTCTGTAGTGCTGAAGCCAAGCAGTGATACGCCGCTCACAGCTGAATGGATTGTTAGGAAATTTGTGGAAGCAGGGATACCAAGAGGAGTCCTCAACCTCATCACTGGAAAAGGCTCAGAGATCGGCGACTATATAGTATCCCACAAAAAGGTTGGCCTTGTGACCATGACCGGATCCACAGAAACCGGACAGAGAATAATTCAGAACACTGCAAAGAACATGGCCAAGACAATCCTGGAACTGGGGGGCAAGGCACCATTCATCATATGGAAGGATGCTGATCTTGAAAACGCTGCAAGAGCGCTTATATGGGCCAAATTCTGGAATGCAGGCCAGTCATGTAT
>JAKARU010000253.1 GCA_021819225.1 Thermoplasmata archaeon | reverse complement strand
TACTTCCAGCATTATTGCCTCACTAGTCGCCTCGGCCATAGTTGTACTCATAGGTCTTCCTGCAGCATACGTAGCTGCAAGATATAAGCTAGGTGGACTGAAATTCATAGGATTTGTCCTTTTCATCTATTCACTTCCAACAATAATTTTCCTGATACCAATGCATAATATTATAGCATCACTTGGACAGCTGAATGAGATAAGTGGACTGATCATTTCCTATCCAGTTTTCATACTGCCGCTGTCCATCTGGATGATGTATAACTTTTACCAGAATTTCCCTAAACATGTTGAGGAAGCTGCCAACATGGATGGCATGAATCTCTTCCGAACTCTGAGAAAGATCATTGTGCCCTTGAGTTATGATGGGATGTTTGTTACATTCCTCTATGCCTTCATACTGGCATGGGGAGCACTTATATTTCCACTGGCCCTTACATACTCCCCATTTAATCTGAGTATCTATTATCCAAATGGCGCCCAGACAATTACGATACTTATAGGGGGAGCAATAGGCCACGAAGCAGTCGGATATGGAATGCTTGCAGCTTCAAGTATATTGAGCATTATTCCCTCTATTATACTGGTTATAATTGTCAGGAACAGAGTGGATAAATTGTGGAGAACCGGAGGTAATGTTAATTGAGCGAAATAACGATTGAGAACCTGAAAAAGACTTTTGGAAATTTTACTGCCCTTGATGTTCCAGAGCTTACATTCAATGAGAAGAGCTATCTTACCATACTCGGTCCGTCTGGATCAGGCAAGACAACTCTGCTCAGGATAATTGCAGGCCTGGAAACCGCTGATAGGGGAACGATGATAGTGGAAGGAAAGGATATATTGAACAGTCCACCCTGGAAGAGAAGTATAGGTCTAGTATTCCAGAATTACGCCCTTTATCCCCACCTCAGCGTTTACCAGAATATAGCCACGCCACTCATACAGCTGAAGATGGATCAGGGAGAAATAGACAGGAAAATTTCCGAGATCTCAAACATCATGGGGCTTGACGACAAACTTACCAAGTTGCCCAGGGAACTGAGCGGAGGTCAGCAGCAGAGGGTTGCTCTAGCGAGAGCAGTCATCAAGAGACCGAATATTCTTCTTCTGGATGAGCCACTCTCCAATCTGGATGCGAAGGTAAGGGTGGATCTGAGAGATTATCTAAAGAGAATCCAGAGAGAATTTGAACTTACTGCCATACATGTAACACATGATCAGGTCGAGGGAATGGCACTCGGAGATAGCATGGTCATAATTCATAAAGGGAAGATTGAACAGACTGGGAATCCTGAGGAGCTTTACAGGCACCCAAAAACAAGGTTTGTTTCTGGCTTTGTGGGAGAGATCAATATCATTGATGGCAAAACAGCATCCATGCTTACAGGAATGAATATTGACACGGACACGGGAATTAGGTATGAGGATATATTACCTGACCTTGCAGGTCCATTTACAGGCAAGGTGGTAGAGAACCAGTTCATGGGATCGAGAAGGATGATAACCTTTCTTTATAACAATGTAAGGATGAGGTGTTTTACTGAGAGAGATCATCTCAGCAAGCTTCAGGGTGAGATCAAGTTCAGGGTCGCAGGTGAACACCTGATTATCTTCAAGGAACTTGAAGAGGACGAAGAAAATTAACCTTTCACGAAATTTTCTATGAACGGGATGGCTTCATCCAGCTTCCTGACTGTGAGATCGGCTCTTGAACTCCTCTGGTAATTCTGGATGAAAACTGTTTTGAAACCCATTTCCATCGATGGCAGTATATCATTCCTGTAATTATCTCCAATACTCAATACGTCTTCTGGCAATGTATCTTCATCCCTTAGCAGATCATTCACTATATTTTTGAACGAATCCGGTTTTTTTGCAGAACAAACTATTCTGTAAAATAGATTTTTTATCCCGAAGTTTTCAAGAAGGGGAATCGCATATTTCTCTGGAGTATTGGTCAGGAGGATATGCCTTACGTCCCTGAAGTTGAGGATCCTAACGGCAGTGCTCTGCAGGTTAACTGCGATCTTCCCATCATTCATCTTCTCCCTTGTTCTTGCAAAGCACATGTCCATCTCTTCCTTAGTTACATATCCGCTAGCAAGATTTGCTATAATCGCCCATCCATCATCTCCAATTTCATTCTTTTTATCGTTGATCACCTGCATCGATTTATCTGCAAACGATTCGTTATCCTTCATCAGGCTTCCAATGCATTTCGCATATTCCCTGTATGACTCTTCTGAATGATAGATAGTCCCATCAAAGTCCCAGATTATGACTTTTGCAGACTTACTAGACATAATTTACCATCAACTCTTCCAGTTTTTCCCTTATGTCCATTGGTATCTCCTTTTTCTTCAGGTTTTCGTCAATCCACACAACAACGGTCTTTCCTTCTGAAAATATTCTTTTGTAATCTTCAGAAATAATCTTGTGACTGAATACACAACTCGTCCTCCCGATCTGTGAGATCCATGTCAGCACTACCGGATCATCCTCAAAATGAATAGGTGCTTTAAAGTCTATCTCAGCGTGGTTCACAACAAAATTTACATCCCTGGAAATGAAACCTCCCAAATACTGCATGAAGAAATTTGTTCTTCCAAGTTCATAGTAAGTCAGGAATACTGCATTGTTCACGTGACCCAATGCATCTAAATCGCCGTATCTCATCTGTATCCTGGTGGATTGAATATTCTCCATAATCCTGAATTTTCTTAAGCAATATAAGGTAAATGTTCGAATTGGCTCACTTAAAAACATGCGTACGAATATGGAATAGGAGTGATATTCCTTAAATACCTAACATTTTACTAATAAACATTTTATACG
>JAKARU010000252.1 GCA_021819225.1 Thermoplasmata archaeon | reverse complement strand
CAGGGTGGAAAATTACTGGCAGGCGGGTCTGTCTACGATGAAATGAAGGATGGTTTCTATGTCAGGCCCGCACTGATTGAGGCGAGACCGGATATGGAAATATGCAAAAAAGAAACTTTTGCACCGATTCTGTACGTTTTCAGATCCACAGGTATAGAGGAAGCAGTTGAGATACATAATTCAGTGCCGCAGGGTCTGTCCTCATCAATATTTACAACCGATTTGAGGGAAAGTGAATATTTCCTGTCTCATCGTGGATCTGATTGCGGAATAGTTAACGTCAACACAGGAACAGCCGGTGCTGAAATAGGCGGTGCATTTGGCGGTGAAAAGGAGACCGGCGGAGGAAGGGAGAGCGGGAGCGATGCCTGGAAGTCCTATATGAGGCGACAGACAGTCACGATAAACTACGGCAGGACACTGCCACTTTCTCAGGGAGTTGAATTTGAGATATGAACGATAAAATTACTATGAATAATTTTTTAATAAAAAACCCATTTTAACCATTCTCTGATGTGGGGTTGAAGTAGAACCATGTATGATTCAACCGCCTGATTGAATTAGCTGCATCATGCTGGCTATCTCAAGCAGTCTGCGTTTGAAATCTTAAGGGGAAAATTTCAAGGAACCAGAAAAAACGAACTGAAATATGTGTAAGGGTGAAATTTGAATGAGTAAGATAGAAACAATGCTGTATGGAATATATCCAAGAGATGAGCAGCTCAGAATTGCAATAAGCAAATGGGAAAGAGGTGCTACAACGACATCTGAGCTTTCAGGTATCATCAATAAAGAAAAACAAAATTTGCTTTCTGTATTCAAGCAGTCCGGGTTGGATCATTACACAGATCCGCTTGTTAACTGGCATGATATCTTAAGGATGGTATCGTACACAATAAGCAGCAGGCAGCTCGAAAAGCTTGGGAGGTACAGGGAGACGAACACTTTCTACAAGCAGCCTGAAATAGACGATTACCCCGTCTATCACGACATCAGGGAACAGGATGCCGATCCTGATAAATTTCTTCCTGGTGAAATCTACAGTAACGATAATTCTGATTCATACCTTCATTTTTTACCAGGGCCTGAATCTTTTCTTAACATGTCAATAGTAAGAAAGGAACTGAAACGTGAAAAAATACTGGAATCCCTTATAACAGTCTATAAAGAGATCATGAAAAAAAATAGAATGAGGCGACTTGTCCTTTTTGATCCTTATCCAGATAGAACTGTTTTTTCTGGATACGGTGATATTTTCCAAGGCGCTGAGGTTTATTTTGTGAGATACGATGTAAACAGTGAAACATTCAAAAATTCAAATTTCGGTAAACCCTACGCGCTGGTTTCTAATTCGCCACTTTCTTTTGTTAACATCCTTGTTACCAACAGCAGGTTGCCAGGGGTCGCAATTGTGAATTCGCAGAATACGTACCTTGAAGATCCGCATAGAATTAGGGAGAAGGCAGAAAGGATAAGGGAAGAAAATTCTCTCGACAGCCTCCTTGTGACACATACGGAATACCTTGATTTCCTGCCCAGGGTCATAGCGGATAAAAAAGTCAAAATATTAGGAGAGGTGGGTGAGTAATTATGGATAAGATCCTTATAACACAGGAGATTGGAAGTTTCAGAAAACCGCAGTATTTGAGTTCAGTTTTCCGAAAATCTGATCCAGAGAAATTGAAATCACTTGAGGAGAAAGCCACTCTGGAGACATTATCGCTCTTTGAGAAAGCTGGACTTGATAATATAGGGGTTGCAGGTGAAATGTACAGATGGGAGATGTATGAACATGTCGCAGCTTCTCTTGATGGAATAAAATTCTTCGGGCCTGTCAGGTCATTCGACAATCGGTACTACAGGAAGGGGAGCATTGTATCTCCGATCAGGAGGAAGAACAGTTTTCACGAGGACGAATTGAAATTCATAATGACGCACACTAAAAAGAAGATAAAACTACCCATTACTGGCCCGTACACAATGGCCGACTGGTCGTTCAACGAACATTACAGGGATAAGATGGAGCTTGCAATGACGTTTGCAGACATACTCAACCAGGAAATCCGTCACCTGAAGGAAATATGGAAGAGCGGGACCAATGATGTTTTCGAAGTCCAGATTGATGAACCTGCCGCCACAACACATCCTTCTGAAATGGACATCGTTGTGGATTCTGTCAACAGGGCGGTCGAAGGAATATCAGGATGCGAATTTTCCATCCATGTTTGCTACAGCACAGATTACAGGATTCTCTTTGAAAGAGGTTCTGACCTGAAGCTTCATGGGTACAACCTGGAGTTCGCAAACAGGGATACGAATGTTCCTGGTATGGGCAGATCTGAGAGAAAGGCTTTTGCGGAGCTGCCGGATCTGTGGTCAATAGACGGAAGCAAATTCATAGGCATCGGGGTTACCGATGTGCACATCGATTTCATAGAACCCGTTAAACTCATAGAAGACAGGATAAAGTACGCGATTAAGTCTATCGGAGATCCCGCAAAGATCCGGGTGAATCCAGACTGCGGTTTAAGAACAAGGAGCAGGGAAGTAGGTTACACCAAACTTGCAAACATGACGGAAGCGGTCCGGAACATCAGAAAAGATTATTCATAATTGTAGCGTTTCTTCTTCCCAAATGCCTTCCTGAGCATTACCGCGGCCAGTATTATGTACCCTATGATCATTGCATAAATCGCAAAGTTAATCAGAAGATCCGGCAGCGCCAGTGCAGACACCTCCTTTATGTTACCAGGCACATTCTGACCTGAAACAAGCATGGAAATTACCTGTACATAGTAATGAGCTGAAGGTGTTACAGGAAATATGACCGTATACGTGGATGTGCCT
>JAKARU010000251.1 GCA_021819225.1 Thermoplasmata archaeon | reverse complement strand
ATAATAGTAACATTATCTTCGGACATGGAAAGTGGTGAGGAAAACAGCAATGAAGACAGGATGGAGTACTGTGAACTCCTTGACAGGGACCTCGGAAACGAGTCAGATTATTTCAAGTTCCAGAATCACGTCCGGCTTGCATTTGCATCTCTCGGGCTGGCCGTTTCAACAGGCGTGAGACTCAATGCAACAAGAGAGCTCCTGGATATGGTGGATCAGCTATACCAGAATATATCGGATCCTGATATCGCTCTCACCGATGAAAGCAGAAAGAAATTAAATCACGCTGATGAGGTATGGCTTGACCTGAAACAGAAAATGGCTGCAGGCGATATAAGGGCGGCGCATCTTCTGGATGCAAGTTCAAATCTATCCCTTGCCCATTCATATCTCTGCTCACTTAAGAAGAATGATGAATTTTCAGGTCATATCTCAGATTACAGCCTAAAATATTTCAAGAAATTGAGTGTTTTTATTTATAGAGAGGCCATTGGCCACGTTATGCTTTAGGAAGATTCTGAACATAATCCTCAAATTTTTTCTGTTCCTTGATAAAGCGAATCACTGAGCTTGCCTCACGGAAGTAATCCTCAAGGATGCGGTCCAGTGTTATCTTATCTATTTTTCCTTCCTCAACAAGTTTTGCCCCTGCATGCCTTGAAAGCAGGCCTCCGGCCTCCTTCACCTCAGGTTTCCCGAATTTCTTTCCATATATATTCATGCAGTCCAGGAAAGTCAGCTGGGAAGATGAGTTGGCATAAATCGCGCCTGTTATGCCTGAACTTTTCTTGATGGTCTCTGCGATGTCCTCTATATGGGTTGGACAGACTCTCCCCTCCCTTGGGAGCCTGTCAACTCCCTTTGAGAACAGGCCATCTATAAGGGAGATCAATCCGTCGTTTTCACCACCAAAAACAAATGACAATCTTACTATCAGATGGTTCTTCACAAGAGAAGCGTTGTCCTCACCTGTCCTTCTGGTCCTGAAATATTCATCCTTTCCATAATGAACATTCACTGAGGAGAAGTAAATGAGTCTCTGGTTCTTGTCAATTTTCTTGATTTCAGTGGCGACTGCCTTTATTCCGAATACGTTTACCTTCATCGCCTCCTCTTCGTTGGTTGAATATGAGTTGCTGAGGTAATACACCACATCGTAATTCTTTATTAAAGGTACAAGTTTTTCGTGATCAGAAACATCCCCCTCTATCCAGTTAAATTTTGCGTACTGCTCTCCATCGATTTTATGCCTGGAATAATAGTCATTCTCCTCATGCCCCATGAGCAGCATGAGATTCCTTCCTATGTATCCACTTCCGCCAATAAATAAAGCTTTCACATTTCCCCTATGCTAGTATACAACATATCTTTTTCCATGCCTATGTCGCAATAGGGAGAATTTCCCCCGTTTCTTCATCTCCGAATCTTGAAAGGATTTCGTTGTCAACCCTCATGAGGAACACGAGTATCATGGAGATTATTGCAGTGCCTGCCGAGATCAGAAACATGAATTCAAAATTATTATGCGAAATGGTAAGTACCAGTGAAACACTTACAGATGCCAGGAGAAGGGCAGCGTTATTGAAAAAGGCCGAGAGTCCAAAGAATGATGACATTGCAGCCTCCCTGTCTCCTTCAAGTGTCGTAATAAGAAATGCACCAATGGGATATGCAGCCACGAGGAATGCAGCCCATCCAAGCCCTCCTACAGCCAGATATACCAATACAAGAGTCTGGGTACGGTAAATCGATGCGAAAATCATCACAGTTGCAAGAATTCCAAGCCCATAAATCATCATGTTTTTCTTTCCCCTGTGCTTTCTGTATATAATTCCAGCCGGGATGGAGGCAATAAGGGTAACTGCATTGAAAATTGCAAAACCTACGGCTGCAAAGACCAGCGCCCCGTCAGATCCGGTTGAAAATGAGTATCCTGCGCTCTGCACATATGACACAAAATAAATCGCTATTGATTCGTAAGATACCCAGGAAAATAGCTGAATTCCGAAGTAAATCAGAATCCGCCTATCCTTGAACATATAAAGGATTCTTTCTCCCAGCGTCTTTTTTTCCCTTATAACTACGGACTTATTTTCAGGCTTTCTTTCCTTCACAATTAGGGGGGTGATTATACCAGTTGCAAGCACAATCACTCCCTCAATGAGGGCTACATTCTTGATTCCAAGCGTTGTTCCGAATCCGGCTACCAGAAGGAAGGCAACAAGGGAACCCATGGCCAGGAACGAATTGATATAGCCAGATGCAACACCCCAGTTTTTCATTTCAAATGTTCTTGGCATAAGAGAGTTGTAAGGTGTCCTCATGAAGTGGGCGGCAATATACATTGCAATCAGGAGCCCGATAAGTTCCGACACGCTTGTCGCATAAGGAATGAGGCATATCATGAGTGACATGACAATAATGGAACTCACTATCATGATTCCCCTTGTGTCATGCGGATACAGGAACTTCCGATCCGCAAGAAATCCGGAGATGGGGTCGGCAAATATTCCCACAAGTCCTTCAAGGCCAAGAATCAGCCCGGAAAATGCGTCTGAAAGCTGAAAGCCATTTATCTCTATAAAGGGTGTAAAAATTCTGTTGAAACCCCATGTAGTATATATAGCAATTGCCGTCATAGAGAGGAATATATAACTTAAGTTGCCGGAATATACGTTCTTGCCATTTTCCTCTCTATATAGCCTACTACTCACAGATTTGCGTACATTCTCTTTCAATTAAAACTTTTCTATATACCGATATTTATCAGGCCCATCTCACTATTGTTGACCAAGATCAGCGGAGAGTGTTTTGCGCATACTAAAATAAAAATCTATTTCTGAAAAT
>JAKARU010000250.1 GCA_021819225.1 Thermoplasmata archaeon | reverse complement strand
TCTCACCTGCGTTTATTTCAAGGCTGAGGTCCTTTACAGCCGGAGCCCTGTTTTTGCCATACTGCTTTGTGAGTCCCGTTATCTGGATCATTCTTCTGCACTAAGGTCTCAATATATATAAAAATTGGTATAGAATTGTTTTTAGATCCTGAGGCTTTTAAGCCGCAGACAAAGTTGCCTCCCATATTATCCATTGCTATTCTACCGGTGTTGTGTTGTATTGGATTTCACTACCACAAATTTACCAAAAACCATCGGAAATGATGCAGGAACCTGATGGAATAGCCAGAGTGATGTCTGAATAGTATTATTACCTTATTTTTAAAGCCCTGGCAACTTCAGTGATGTTTCAGTTCATGCCCTCTATGCCTTTTTTTCTATTCCTGGCTGATTTGCATCATGGCTGAGATCTTTTGTTATGGAGATTCGTGTTGCCATGATCCTCACAGTATCAGCTGAGACATGCAGTTTGATCCGTCTCTTTTTCTTCTGTGCCCGTTTATTGGATAACCAGTCAACTCAGATTATGATCTTGAAACTTTTTGAATCCACTGCTGCAGAGGATGAAGCATGCATGATCTCAGGTATCTCGATCTTCCTTATCCTTCTGGATATGGATAAGAATGAGGTCTCTGGAATACCGAGAATCTCCTGGAATATCCACCTGTAAGATTCCAGTGATCTGGATAATGCTTTGAAAACCGATCTTATTCGGGTAATGAACTCAATAATCCTGTCAGGAATGATGAACAGTTTTCCATTCTTCTTCCTGTTCTGTTCCTTCAGATAATCTTTGTAATTGCCAATATCCTTGAGATCAATGATATCCTTCATTAGTCTGACAAGCAATTCATTGCATTTGGACCACATCCTTTTATTATTGTTAATTCCATAAACAGATAGATTGTTGTTATGCATTGTAAACGCCGGTCGGGATTTGTGCAAAAACAACACCCACCCTATTTTCAAGAAAAATTATTGCATGTGGGTTATGTAATACGTCTGGCAGTTCGTATACTGTGAAGCAACATTTATCATGTATAGTGGCACAAAAGTCTCAAGAAATGGGTCAGAATAGAAAATGTTGAAATGGCAAGTAAGCCCATCCTGAAATTATCACAATGTGCCAATTCCAGTTTGAAATATCAAGAAAAACTATTAATACATATTATACTATAGTTTACATATAGGTGATATATAGTGGATGAAAAGATAACCACCATACAACTCAAGAAGTCTGTTGTGCAGGCACTAAAAATGGCTAAAATATACCCCAGGGAAACATACAATGAGATTATACTCAGGCTCATCAATGAGGCAAAAGAGACTAAGGAAATGGGTATTTTTGTGCAGAAAGCCCAGGAGGCAAAGATGAAAGAGCTCTGGAGTGAAGGAGACTATAGCGGTTGGGAAAATGCCTAAAGCCGGTGACGTAATCATCACCAGGGTTAGGTTTGCCGATATCGAGGGTTCAAAGATAAGACCAGCTCTGGTTTTGTTTGAAGAACTTGGTAATATAGTTATAGCGGGCATATCTACAAATCTAAGAATGAAGGGAGTACCAGTAACAAAAGCCGAAGGGGCTGCCCAGGATAGCGTGATCAAGCTGAATTATATCTTCACAATAACGAGCGATACCATCATCAAGACGGTTTTTCATCTGAGCAAAGAGAAGAAAAAGATTGTTTTACAAGAACTCAGAGAGAAGTTGGAGAGTTTAAATTAGTGAACTTGTAAACCAATGTCAAGAGTGTGAAAAGGGAAAACCGTTCAATTCAAAAGGTGTTTTTCAAAATTCCTTCACTAAAGAATGGCTGGTCTGTTCCTGCTCCAGCACATGCAACAGCTAGGATGCACTGAAATACATTTAAGATTCTGTCACGAGATATCCTGGCCGTTATCCGGATGCAATGGTTGACTGCATAAACCCGAGACCGGACAAAGGGGATCAGTACACTACAAGCTACTTCAGTGGACATGTGAAGGCCATTGAGTCCATCCGGGAATTCATTGAGAAATCAACGCCTGATCAGGATGGCGATATTGAATCATTTCACATGTCACTCAAAACTGACTACATCTGGGTGAGGGAGATAAAAGACTTCTCTGTGGGGAAGGAATCATTGAAAGCTCTTTCAATTATTACAACAGCATAAGACCACATTCCTCCATTGGATACCATGCACCAAAGATATTCAGGGAGAGGTGTCTCAATGATGCCGAATTCAGATCAACGCATGTTAAAAAGCTTGAAAACAGGAGAGAAATAGCATGAAGTGGAATGGAGAAAAAATAAGGGGAGTGATCTAAAAAAATCGATATGAAGGGTCAGAAAGTGAGCAAACTTAACTGGATCATGTTATCCATGATATCCTTTGTTGGGACATATGACTCAGGAATCCAGTCGTTGTTCAGGATTTTTGCAGAGATACCCCAATCGACGTCATCGTTCTTTAATCTTGATTCAGCTACTAACTTTAATTTCAAAGGATTCGCAAGCTTCACCACAAATCCATGAGATTCAATGAAGTCATACCGCGGTTCATAGAATCCTGCTGGTTACATTACGAAGGCATCTTCCTCATGGAACTGGGAGAGGTATTCCTGCAGCCCGTCAAAACTGTTCTCAAAGCTGTCTTTTCTCACTACTTTTCCATCTACACCCAGAGTGGTGCATACAATATTTTGAGTGTATAACCCTTCGTGTAAACGCGTGATCATCCCATTTGCCAGAAGGCCCACAGTAACAATAGGTGGTTGTAATTTCCCTGTTCAGGACTCTTGAGCATGCCATCACACTCCTTATTCCTAAAACCTTAACTAAATTGCAAAAATACTCATAGATGAAAGATCGGA
>JAKARU010000012.1 GCA_021819225.1 Thermoplasmata archaeon | reverse complement strand
CGATCTGCCTGCCCAAGTTCATTCAAAGCATACAGAACATAATTACCGGGGGCGACCTCAGATATGTTTGAGATTGCGGTTGTGTAACTTGAAGTATAGTTGAAAAGTGATGCGTTTATAGCCCCGATAAAAGCTACGTGAATCCTGCTCGTGAAGGTAACATTGAAAGTACTCTGATACGAACTAATTGTTATAAGGCTTTGATTATCCAGGACAATCTGGTTACCACCTTCAGTGTTCATATAATAAGTTCCGACAGGGATAGTGAATGAAGAGGTTCCATTTATAATACTCTCTCTAAAACTATTGCTCGATGACAAATTGAGTGTCCCGTCGAGTGGGGCTCCACCATTGATTGATATGAAATTGATTGTAACCCTGGTCTTCACAATATTCAAGGGTAGCTGGGAATTCCTGCTGATAATCGTGGTATTTGACGAGAACCCTTCTGAAAAAGCCCTTGCAGTAATGTCTGATTGAGTCGAATTGATTATGAAAGTTGCATATCCATTAGATGAAATTGAGGAGGCAGCGAATTCAGATCCAAATTGGGAAAGAAATACTACTCCTCCGGATACCGCTGAACTTGATGAGAAGATTCCAGCCACTGAAGGATTGTAAACTCCTACTGAAATGGCAGTCCCCTTATACATAGGCATTGTTAGCCTGGCTCCATTAGCAACATTGTAAGTTTGAGAAGAATAGTAATTAACACCAACCTTTACTCCCTGAATATAGAAATTGTAAGAGAAATTTGAAGGTAAATTAAATGATAATTTCTGTGAGCCGGAAATTGCTTGATTTATGACTACATCAGAATGGGATATATACAGGTTCCCTGAAAATGAAGATAAATTTGCACCATATGGACTGACATACACGTGTGATGAGCTATATGCGACTAAATTGAATGAACTGTTCTGATAAACGTTTATTTCATCAAATACTGTGTTATTATGGTATGTGTCATAAACAGTATAAAATCCGGTGTTTATTACTCCACTATAAGAATTTCCGTTCTTCTTCAAAGTTACGGCATTGGACAAGATCCCATTGCTGTAAATATTTAAGGTATTGCTACCATAATTCTTTACATTTATGGATACATTTGCTCCAGGAACCAACGTAAGATTCAATGTTCTGTTCTGGCCCAGTGACGGGAAGGTAATTGTGGAAATTGTACTCACACTATTTCCATCTTTGGCATAGATTGAGTAATTTCCAGAATTTGTATATACATATGAAAATCCTGAACTATTAGTGTAATAAATTTTATCATCAACTATAATCTGGGCATCCTTGACAGGAATTCCATCCATTATAACTCTGGTCTGCACCAGATTTAGTGGAACCTTTATGTCGTAAATTAATGGTGATCCAGGTGTTAACACATTATCCTGAATGGCTTTGTATACAGTTCCGTTGGAGGTGATTACGCTTACAGAATAATTACCCGGTCCAATGTTTGAGGCATTATAAAGCCCATTCCTTATTGTAAAATTGTATTCCTGCCCGTTTGAAATCCGCTTCAACTGAACAGTTCCGTTAAGGATCTTCGAAGTATTATATGAATGTGATCCGACTCCGAGTTGCCTGTTTATAGTAACAAAGCCAGAGGAGGTTACATTTGAAATCACATAATTTTTAACCACATAATACTGTGGAAGGCCAGTGGTATAATTGAGTTCAAAAGTCTTTCTCTCAGCCTGCTGTCTTGAAATATTTAGACCAAATGCATTAAGGATGTTTGCCCCATAAAGTGTCCTTCCATTGAGGGTACCGTCTGAAAACACAAGTGTATCATTTCCGGGGAGGCCTGAAAGATTGTAATAGCCGTATTTGTTTGTGAGTACAGTCTGATGAGGTATCCCGTATTGATCCAGAATAGTGACCCTTATACCCGATATTGGAACACCAGTTGGTGATTTCACCTGGCCAGTGATGACTGCTCCAGGGAAGTACCTAAGGATAGGATCAGAACCCTGAATTATAGATGCTGCTGATGGGAATATAACGGATGTACCCTTCTTCTCCTTTGCATAAGAGTAGGCTTGCTGGAGGGGAATAATCTTGAAGGCGTTTTGATGTGCTGAGGCGTTCTGGTATGGATTATATGGGACACCCTCATAGCATACTTCAAAATTACTCATATTCCATGCAGGTTGAATTTCATACTGATTTGTTCCAAATGTTAAGCCAGGAACACCGGAACTTTGACCCACTGCAGTCGGAGGTAAGCCGACTAACGCCCTGTATATTGTCGTGTTATAGAATGCAGGAGTGTAAGTTATTTCGTAATTTGTGGGAACTACATTAGTAGGAGTTTGATTTAAGGGGTATGTTCCATTGGGAGTCACGGCATATATTTGGTAATACTCATATGGCACAACACCGCCACCCTCTGTCGTATATGAAGGAGTATCTGTCAAGTAAGCTGGTGCATAGAATATACCAGTATCCAGACCAGACAATGGGAATAAATTATGATCAGTCTGGATGTATTGGATTGACCATCCTGTAGCCTTTTGGACAGCCTGATAAAGATTTACTATCTCAGGGAGAGATAACTTCGAGGAAAGCTGCCCTTTGACAAGTGCATAATAGGCATTTTGGTTTGATATATTCTTAATGAAAACCCCATAGACTGATGAGTTGTCGATTATCCACGGAACAAACTCATGAGGGTTGTTGTATATCTGCTGTATTAGAGACAACTCGTTATTACTCAAGTATTGAGACATTGCCTGCTTCAATGCCGGAGTATATTGCCCGGAATTCTGGATAAATTCAGCCTGAATTAGTCTTGAAGTCATCAATGATATTATTTGTGACTGGTTTGTTGAAAGTAAGATCTGTCCGGATATTTGATAAGCCTGCTGAAAATCATCTGCTACTGTTGGGTGCTTACCCTGGTACAATTCCTGAAAACCATAATCCCACCAATCAACGTATGCAGGTTTCTCCGAAGTAGGTAAGTTAGATTGTTGCGTGGAAAACCAAGTGAAGGATTCAGAGAGAGGACTTGATGAGTTTGTGATAAAACTACCAACAGTTCCAAAATAGGCAGACTGGTTTTCCTGGAAAGTTGCTGGCTTTGCGAACGAAGGAAGAGCATTATAAATCTCCTGATTTATCGGCACTGCGGAATTTGCAGGAACCGCTGTCGACACAACGCCAAGCCCGGATGGAACCAGGAGCGCAAAGACAAGAAGAAGAACAAACAATGCCTGGAGCCATTTTATATTACCCTTGAGACCGCCAACTTTCCTAAATGATTTCCTTGCGCTAGCTGAAGCATTGACATTGTCAACCTTCAGGATCGAGGCAAAATAATAAATCAAAGCCCCACCCATGATTGCATAGCTTGGTGCTGCAGTCACATTGAACCTTGCTGCAGAGAAACTCATATAAATTGATACACCACTGAATATGATAAGCAAAAGAAGTGAATCAGTTTTTTCCTTCATGAATTTATAGATAACATACCCAAAGCCGCCTATTCCAAATATAAATTGAGCGACACCAAACCCGGCAATATACTGGCCTAGAGCTGGTGCCTGAGCTTCCGCAATGGTGCTGTATACACGCGTTTTAATGAAGTAGCCTTCTCCAGAGATAATCTCGTGGAATATGTTGGGAGTAAGGTAATAAGTTGCAAATAGAACAACTGAAACTGAAACGAGAAGAGCGGGGACTGATATTATCCATGGTTTCCTGCCGAATATAGATATGAGGAGACTTATAAGTATCATTACCACTCCTATCATCAACGGAGGTATAAACCACAAAGATGGAGTATTGTCCGCTGCATAGTAATAATAATAAGCCATCGCGAAGGAGACGAATACAAATATGGTGCTGATGTATAAGATGTAGCCATTATTTCTACCCATGAAAAGATTTGCAAGTAACTGTATAACAACATAAATGGCTACTATGGCGAGAATATATGCATAACCCTGCCATGATAACGCAAGTGCACCAAAGGAAGCTGCGGATAGTAAAGCATACACAGATCCCTTCTTGTTTTCTCTAATATAATCCATTAAATCAGGATAATATTGCTTCACCCTGAACAGACTACCAGTTATTATTCTATCCTTGGAAAGGAATTTCACTGCGCGTTCCAGGAAATATATAGTGAAAAATGCGAATATGAGCTCAGGCGTGTGCATTCTACCATCAGATAGAATACCTGATGTTAGATTGCTTGGCATCAGAGTATAGAGAATGGCACCAATCATTCCAGCTTTTTTGCCTAGGACGCTCTTTCCAAGTAGATAGACGGGAATAATCAGTAGGGCACCGAATACTGCGTCAAACTCCATGAACGAATAGTATGCTGCGTTTGAAGCACTACCGAATATTGGTGCGGTAATTGTTGATATAAACACAATCATCCAATGGAAAAACGGGTTTCTTGGATTATGTGAACCAATTGGATAATTCAAATTGTACGTATAAAGTAATGATTGGTGATGGGCCAGAATATATTGTATGAATATATAATTAAAGTAAGGGTCACTCCCACCAGAGAAGTTCGCGAGACCATCAAGAAATGCCTGTCCCCACATAAAGAAATTCCCGAGGAACATATATAATGAGAACAGCATCAGTATTCCCACGAACTCCCAGTTTCTGCCTAACCACCTTTCCAACCTGTTAATAGATTTGATTTCTTGGAGTTCCATTGTACGACTACCGAAAACGCTAATACAATTTACATATAAGAATGTTTAACTAGAATTCAACTGTTGCTATCCTTTCGTGGTGATCAGTGGGATAACTTTTTCAATCCCTTTAATTTCAATCGTGAAGGCTCTTTGTAAACTGAACAGGATTACTTTTAATTATTGCAAATTTCGATTCTGATCTCAACCATGATAACATAATTGCCTTTGCAAGGACTTTTATGTCATCTGGTACCATTTTCCATCATGGTAGATATTCCACTCTTTGTTTTCTTCTACCGTACCAATGAGATTCTACTCCTGTTTTAGCCCTTGCAGGCAAAAGAATACATAGCAGGCCAGTGTAAATACTCTGGCTAACTCATCTCCGTGAATGCAATGCTCATATGGAAAAGACAGATCGTGCTTGACAATGACAGGGTATCATACATTTAAGCACCGTTCCACATAAAATGAATAAACGCAATACAACATTGAGCATAATGAAAAGAAGAAGTTGAACCGAATGATGAAATTAGTTATTTTCTGAAATAGTAATCTAAAAAGATTTATTAGTGAAAAACATTATTGGCACTTATTGGGAAGGTTCAGATGTCAGTTCCATATAGAATAACAATCCGAGTTTCAGAGGAAGACCTTGACAGACTTATGAAGATTAGGGAAATAAGTAAATACGAAACTATTTCTGAAGTCATCAGAGATGCGATTAAAGAATTCCTGGAAAAATATGACCAAGAAAGCAATGTGAAAAATGTCCAGGTGAAATTAACCAGCAGGATGGTTGAAAATTTAAATTCTGTGATTCAAAATGGAGAAGCCATTTCAATAGAAGAACTGATAAGAACAATTCTGAAGGAATACATGGCACAAAATCCAATTAAAAAAGATTAAGGTGTAAATTTTGGTCGTAATCAGAACAGAAGAGGATATTCTAAAGAATTACCTGGGAATGGAGTGGGAATCCAGACTGAACAAATTTTCAAGAGTAATAGGGTTTAGCTATGAAAAATCTGGCGAAGTCAAGATAGAATTTAATCCTGATCGCCCTGATCTTTATTCAGTATTGTCCCTGATAAAATCAATGGATATTTTCGAGGGAAAGCCTAACAGAATTGGGAGAATTTTAAGAACAGATAGAATTCTCGTAAATCATAAGCCACAGATAAGACCATATATAGCAGTTTTTGAAGTAAAAATAAAGAAGGAAAATAAATATATTTCAAATGATGCCGTTGATTATCTTGATAAATTAAGTGAAAGTGCCGGAAAAAAGAGAAAGTTGTTTGCATATGGTGTTCACGATCTTGAGAGTATCAGAGGTGACCTTGACTATGAGAATATTTCCATTAGTGAACAATTTGAAACCTATGACGGAATGAATTCTGAAATCTCTCATCTAATAAATGAACACAATAAGGGTATACAGTACGGAAAACTGGCGTTAATAAGGGAAAATGATAAAAAAATATGTGCTCTAAAAGATTCCATTGGCCCAATTTCTATTCCACCTTTGTTCAACTCCAGCAGGACAAAAATTACATCTAAGACCACATCCATACTTGTAGATGTAACTTCACCAAGCATGTCTGGCCTTATGCTGGGCACGAGACTTGCGACTGGATACTTTAGAAAGTTGGGTAGGAATATAGAATTTGCAGGTGGGAATGACATAAGTTATGTACTGAAGAATTTAAAGAACACCGAATATCCATTGCAAACTGGGAAAATACAGGAGATAGCGGGAATTGAAGTTAGTGCCATGGAAGTAAAACAAAATCTGAAAAAAATGGGGTACAGTTTCAGGTCAAACATGATTGTTGTTCCAGACGAAAGGATAGACGTTATGGGTTTCGAGGATATTGCTGAAGATTTTATCAAGGCCTATGGACTGAACAGGATTAATGCAAAAGATCTCACTTCAAATTTTACTGGAAGTTTCGAGGTACTGAATCTATTCACCTCTAAGGCAAGGGAAGTCTCGATTGAACTTGGCTTCCAGGAGATCATCAACTTTGTACTTAGAAAAGAAGATGGCGATTCAACATTAGACATAGTTAATGCTAAAAGTGAGGAATACTCAAAATTAAGAAAGGATCTTGTTGGAGGATTCCTTGAATTTTACCAGAGAAATATGCAATATGGGTTTCCACAGAAAATATTCGAGGTGGGAGACGTATTCAACAGAGGTATACAGGACAGGGTTTTGGGCATTTCAACATGTGGAAGACATGCAAATTATTCTGAAGTAAAAGGCTATCTGGATAGATTCCTTTCGGCATTTACTGAAAACAGGTTTGAGATAATTAGGGATAACAGGGAAGAGTTTATAGAAGGGAGATCCGGCACCATTGAATTATCTGGAGAAAACATAGGGTACATAGGTGAATTAACTCCTGGCGTAATATCGAGATATACATTTTATTTTCCTGTAACCTATGCTGAATTGAGCCTCTCAAAACTTCTGAAATGCATAAAGAGTAAACATGAATAAAGTATCATATATTGGTACAACAAAATAGAAACTTAAATGACGGAAATAATTGGCTATTGTATTTTCTATTGTAACAATATTCATTTAAAATTTGGCATTTATTAGTTAGAATAACTACAAAATACTTTTAATTAACTATAATCTATGATTTTGAAATAGGTGATTCAATAAATGATAGCAATTGAGGAAAAGAAAAAATACCCGGATATCAGATTTGCGTCTGATTTCGAGTTGAGCAAGAATGCGCCATTTAAGACGGTTGATGAGTTTGTGCAGAGCATGGGACACCTTGTGAATGATGACATGCTCCTGATAAGAGTGACAGAAAGTCTCTGCCCAATATGTGTCGACGATGAAAAATTTGATCAGATGAGAATCCCCGCAATTGTATATGAAAACGGTGGAGAAGTCAAGTTAATAAAGGAATGTGCAGAGCACGGAATCACCAAAGAGAAATACTGGGAAGATTATGAAATGTATGAAGAGGCTAAGAAATGGCAGGATGGAGGAGTGAAGATACTAAATCCCCATGTGGCCTATCTGGAGTCTAAGATTGTTTGCCCAACTCACTGTGGACTTTGCGTTAAGCACAAGTCACATACAGGATTGGGAAACGTGGTTGTAACGAACCGCTGTGATCTGTCTTGCTGGTACTGTTTCTTCTACGCAAAGGAGAACGAGCCAATATATGAGCCATCCCAGGATCAGGTCAGGATGATGCTCAGAAGAATGAGGAACGAAAAGCCTGTTGGCGCAAATGCAGTTCAGATAACTGGTGGTGAGCCTACAATCAGAGATGACATACTTGATGTTATCAAAATAGCAAGAGAGGAAGGCTACGAGCATATCCAGCTGAACACAAACAGTGTCAGGGCTGCATTCGATCCTGACTTTCCGAAGAAGATCAGGGAGGCAGGATCAAATGTTATATACACAAGTTTTGACGGCCCTACGCCCAGATCAAACCCTAAGAATTTCTGGGAAGTTCCAGCCGCCCTTGAAAACTACAAGAATGCCCCACTTGGTGTCGTCCTTGTTCCCACAGTTATAGGTGGAATCAACGATATGTACCTTGGTGACATAATAAAGTTTGGGCTTAACAACATAGATGCTGTTAGGGCTGTCAATTTCCAGCCGGTGAGCCTTGTAGGAAGAATGCCTGACAGGATGAGGGAGAAACAGAGAGTTACCATACCTGGATGCATCAAGAAAATAGAACAGCAGACAGATGGTCTCATTGGAAGGGAAGACTTCTTCACAGTTCCATCCACGACAAAGATTTCCAACTTCGTTGAACAGCTCAAGGGTAAGGACATGTACAAGCTGTCCATTCACTTTGCCTGCGGTATGGGTACCTATCTGTTCAAAGAAGACGACAAGGTAACCCCGATAACGAGGTTCATAGATGTCAGGGGAATGTTCGAATACATTGGAGAACTATCTGACGAGATTAAAGGCTCCAGCATAAAGACGCTTTCAAAAGCTTCTTCACTTGCAAAGCTTCTAAAGAATATGAAGAGATTCGTGGATTACGAGAAAGCTCCAAAGGACTTCAGCCTCAAGGATATGATATACAACGCCTTTACCGAGGGAGATTATCATGGTCTCAAGGCCTTCCATTACAAGAGCATGTTCGTCGGCTTCATGCATTTCATGGATCCTTACACCTATGATGTTGACAGAGTTGAAAGGTGTGATATACATTACGCCATGCCTGACGGCAGAGTAGTTCCCTTCTGTGCATTCAACGTAATTCCAGAACTGTACAGAGATGCAACCCAGAGGAAATATTCAATCCCGGCAAAAACATATGAGGAGAGAACTGGAAAGAACCTGAAGAAGGAGAAGTACTTTAGGGAGTACACAATGGAAGAGAAGAGATCAATAATTGACTTCTACGAGAGAAGCATAGGAAGAAAACTCTCACAGGACGAAATTGGTCTTAACCTTGAAGAAGCCATACCGGTTATATCATCCTCAAAGCCCGAGGAATAAATAACCCATTTTCCCTAAATTTTTTATAAATTTTTAGCATTCTCATACCAGGTTGTTGTTTTACCATGTTTGAACTGATCGATAATACTGCCGATGTTACAATTAGAGTCACCTACGAGGATATTTTCGACCTTTTTAATTCACTGACGTCTGGATTCAGATTCCTGATGATCGAAGACCAGGAGCTACAGGGCAATATTGCTGAGACCCACTGTTACACATTTGATTTAAATGAAAAAATATACAGAATGGCTGTGGACCTCCTTAACTCGTTTATTTTTGAGTTTGATCTTCTCCACGCCATTCCTTACAGATGTAATGTCAGTGTAGAGCAGAGTACAGTGAAGGTTCTCGTTGACTTTCTGATTCTGGAAAATGGTCAAACTCTGGTTAATATTCCTAAGGCCGCAACTTATGCTTCCATGGGAAATATAGCCAAAATGGTAGAAATTACGCTAGATGTTTAGATACTCACCCCAAGATTATATTTTTATCTTATAGTAAGATATACCGGATGAAATGACAAATTTAGTTCCTTCAAAACTCTTCTTTACCAGAGGTGTGGGGAGAGGAGATACAATGCTGAGATCATTTGAGGAGGCCCTCAGGGATGCAGGAATTGCACAATTCAATATTGTGAGCGTGAGTTCTATATTTCCACCGGGGGCCACAGTCATAGAGCGGGATGATGGTCTGAAACACCTTTCCCCGGGCCAGATTCTTTTCACTGTCCTGGCTAGGAATGCCTCAAACGAGCTTAACAGGATGGTTTCATCTGCCATCGGATATGCAATTCCTACAGATAGAAGCAAGTGGGGATATCTAAGTGAACATCACAGTTTTGGAGAAACGGAAAAGAAGGCAGGTTTTTTTGCTGAAAAGCTTGCAGCTGAAATGCTAGCAAGCACAATGGGCGAGCAGGACCAGTTAAGGTGGAATCCAGAAAGGGAGGAATATACCCTTACTGACAGAATTCTCCAAACAAGGAATATTTGCTCAACTGCAATAGTATTGAAGGAGGAGGAGTGGACAACCACTGTTGCGGCCGCTGTACTGATCCTGGAATGATTCCAATGATAGATGAGAAACACTGGCAGGATGAATGGGAAAAATTGGATATGTTTGTATCCAGGAAGGACGGGAGAAAGAAATTCTTCATAACCGTTCCATGGCCATACACAAGCGGACCTCTTCATGTTGGACATGGCCGAACATATACAATAGCTGATTTCATCGCCAGGTTTAAGAGACTCATGGGTTACAATGTACTTTTTCCAATGGGATTTCACGAAAGTGGTACACCTATTGAGGCGATATCAGATAAGCTAAGGAAAAATGACCAAAAGACAGTGGCACTTTACCGGAAATATATTGCAGAATATGAAAACAAGGATAATGTAGAGGCTACAATAGAAAAATTCTTTGATCCACAGGAAGTGGCTGATTTCTTTGCAGATAAGATAATAAAGGATTTCAAGGCGCTAGGTTATTCAATAGACTGGACGAGAACGTTCAGATCTGTTGACGAAAGGTATAAGAAGATGGTTGAATGGCAATTCAGGAAACTTGATTCTCTTGGTTTTCTGACAAAGGGAAGCCATGCAGTGCTGTATTCCCCGGAGGACGGGAATGCGGTAGGAGAGGACGACATAGAAGATGGAGATACAAACAAGGTTTCTATTGAGGAATTTGTTACAGTTCTTTTCAAGGGCAAGCATTTCTACCTCGCAGCATCTTCCCTAAGGCCGGAAACAATATACGGAATAACAAATCTTTGGATAAACCAGAAGGCAACATATGTAATTCTCAAGATTAATGGTAAGAAGGTTGTTATGACAAGAGAAGCGTCTGAAAAATATGCGTATCAGAACAGAAAAATTGAAATTATTGGGAATTGTAAACTGAGTGAAATAATAGAGAATGAATATGATGTCCCTCTTTCCGGGAAGAAGGTGAAGGCGTACCTTAACGATGAAATAGATCCCGATCATGCGACTGGGGTCGTTTATTCTGTTCCCGGGCACTCAGTAAAGGATTATTATTACCTGGAAAAGCTTGGAATTGCCACAGAAATGGATACTATGATAGAAATTGGCGGCAAGAATACAAATGTACGGGAATATCTGGATAAGTACCAGGATCTTGAACAGGCCAATGCAGATCTCTACAGGGACGAGTATTACTCGGGCAAAGTCAGGAAGGGGATACCTGAAATTGAGGGAATTTCCGTAAAGGAAGCAAGGGAAATAATAAAGAAAAGACTCATAAATGAGGATCTTGCGTTTATTTTCCTCGAGACTACACGCAAGGCCAGGACGCGAAATGGGGGAAAGGTCGTAGTTTCAGTGATTGATGATCAGTGGTTTATTGATTATTCAAACAAAAAGTGGAAAGAAGAAACCAGAAAACACGTTAAGGACATGGATTTCCAGCCCGATTTCTACAAAAAGAACATGCTTGATATTGTTGACTGGATTGCTGAAAGGGCATGTGCAAGAAGAAGGGGACTCGGGACAGAATTGCCAATGGACAGGAGCTGGGTCATAGAATCTCTCTCAGATTCTACAATTTATCCCGCATTCTATACCATGTCACCATTCATAAGGGATGCAAACCAGCTGAATGATGACTTTTTTGATATGATTTTTGATGCGTCAAATCCAAATCCTGCCGAATCTGAATATAAAGAAGCCGCTGAGGAATTCAGGTACTGGTACGGAGTTGATCAGAGGATTACATCGAGCCCGCACATGTCCAATCACCTTATCTTCTACATAATGAATCATGTAGCGTTGTTTAATAATCAATACTGGCCAAAGGGAATAACAATCTCTGGTACGGTTATATCCAACGGGGCTAAAATATCAAAGAGCAAGGGGAACGGCATTTCGCTACTTGATGTTGTTCGTATATACGGTGCCGATTTGTTCAGAATGTATGTTGCTGTAAATTCTGATGTTCCGTCTTCATTAGACTGGAACGAGAAGGATGTTGCAGTAATAAGGAACAAATATGAAGAGCTGTGTTCAGTGCTTGATGAAGCCTCGACAGGATCACGGGAATGTAAAGGAGTTGAATACGAGTTATTCCTCTCAAAATTTGCTCTTCACCATGAAAAGTTCATAGAGAAAATGGAAAAATTATCTGTGCGCGATGCATATATCGAGATAATTTATGAGGTCCTGAACGATCTTTCAGAGTTAAGGAACATGGGCGGAAACCCCACAGATGCTACCAGGAAGATTTCCAGGGATTGGTTACAGATGCTATCCTGTGTTATTCCCCACACATGTGAACATTTCTGGAAGAAGTTTGGATTTGAAGGATACGTAAGTAAAAGTATTTTAAGCGACAGCAGGGTGAACGCAGATGAACTTAATCTTATCAGGGAGTGGAAATACTGCCAGGGTATTATTGCTGATGTAAGATCCATCGAAAAAGTCACGAAAATAAAGGCGAGAAAGGTGGAGATAATCATGGCAGACAGGATAATGTACGAGGATGCAGAGAAGATTTTACATAATGACTACAATGTGAAAAGAAAAGGTGCAATACAGGCCATCAAGAGGATGCAAAACAAACTTTCCCTTGAACTAGATGAAGCGGGCGCCCTGACCAGATTCCAGAAAATCGTGGAAAGAATCACGGGCTGGAGTATATCAACAAGGGTATTTATTGAGACAGACAATAAAATGCCCCTCCCGGGCAGGCCAGTTATAAATATAGAAGGTGATAGAAATGACAATGATTAATGACAGGATTGTGACAGCCAGGAAGCTTGGTAGTGACATGGACCTTGTTCTTCATGGCGGCGGAAATGCAAGTGTTAAGGTTGTGGAAATTGACCATGCAGGAAGAGAAGTTAAAACCTTGAGAGTGAAAGGAAGTGGGTCTGATATGGCCACTATAAATGAGAAAGGATTCACTGGCCTGAGAATGGAGGATCTGACTCTGGCAAAGGACATTGAGAGGATGAGTGATCTTGAAATGATGGACTACCTGAGGAAGAGCATGCTGGATCCTTCAGAACCGGCTCCATCTGTAGAAAGCTTTCTCCACGCATTCATTCCTTATACATTTGTTGACCATACACATTCTGATTTTATCCTTATGCTGACAAATTCTTCAATGCAGGATAGCGATATCAAGAAAATACTTGGAAATGTTGTTGTTGTCCCATATATTCCACCGGGCTTCACCCTTGCCAGGGAAATACTCAAGATAATGAATGTGATGACGCCAGACGTAGAGGGAATTGTACTCAAAAAACACGGCCTCTTTACATTCGGCGAGACTGCAGAAGAGAGTTATGGTAAGCATATACGGATAGTAGAAAGAGCAAAAAAATACATCAGCGATAAACTTGGCTCTATTGATCTGGAAACAATATATGATAAAGACAGCACGTTCAGCAGAATAATCCCTGAAATAAGAGGTATTCTTTCGTCAAAATACAGGAAGACAGTCTTCGTGGATACCGGTGAGCAAGCCCTGGCTATAAGCAGATCCAGGGAGGCGGAGGTATTCGTGGAAAGTGGTCCTGCCACACCGGATATGCTGATAAGGACAAAATACGACTACCTCTATCTTAAGGATGAAAAAAACTATCCAGAGGAGATTGAAAAATTCAAGAATAAATATGAGAAGGAATACAGTGAATACGTAAATGGGTTCAAGATGCACGATCCATATCCGACAATAATTGTAATGCGAGGGTATGGAATCCTGACTGCATCAAGAACAATAAGTGAATGCAGGATCATCAGGGACCAG
>JAKARU010000011.1 GCA_021819225.1 Thermoplasmata archaeon | reverse complement strand
GATCTCTCACTGAATAATTCTCCATTATTTGAAACGGATACCAATCCTTTTTATTATTTCATTAAAAAGAGTCCTGATAAGAGACCACTAAGGTTTGTCAAAAGAATATTGGTATAAAGCAAGAAATGCCATCTGCCTTAACAGGCAGTAGCATGCTGTGGACATCATGATATTGCTAGGCATAGATTCAATTTTTCGTCATATGGCTATTTTATTATGAGAATTTTGCATAATAAGTAACGAATGACATAAAAATTTTTAAATAGTATAATTTAACTATGGATTCAATGAACAAGAAAAGAATTTTGGTAGCCTTGCTTCTAGCCCTGATCATGGTAGGATCAGCATTTGCGGTCCTGGGAAATGCGACGGGAGTAGCAGGAAATGCAAAAAGCACGAATATTTTAAGTGCTAATGTAGGTGGCCTTAATCTTAAGGTCAACGACCTTGTACAGTCTCAAGCATCCAGCTCAACGCCATGGCTGTATCCAACCGATAATGCCACGACTGAGCCGCACTATACAGGTGGAGTTTTCAAGATAGGCCAGATAGGAAACGCAGGATCAATGAGTCCCTTTGATGAAACGACATACTGTGATGCATTCGTTGACTGTCAGATATGGGGTGCAACAGCATTGTTCGAAACTCTTCCGAACGGAACAAATGTTCCATGGATGGCCAGCGGATATACCGTAGCAACAGCAGCACCCGGAAGTCAGACATACGACATAACAACAAACAGTTACCAGAACTATTCATACGTTTATACAGTCAATATAAGACCATATGTAAGATGGACTGACTGGTCCCCTGCAAACAACAGCCAGACATATGTCTTCTCAAACCACACAGAATTCTGCTATAATGGGCAGCTTGTAAACCATACTTACAAATCATACAAGCCAACCGTCATGAAGAAGTATTATCTTCAGTCAGCCGATGTTGTTCTGAACTACAGGATAAAGAGCTACTTCGGTGACTTCCCAAATGTGGTTAATGTAGTTCCAAACGGAAATCTTTCAGTGAAGTTTTTCGTAACCCAGAAAACACTTCTGTTCTTTTCCGATGTTCTCGCCTGTGATATCATTCCATATCACATATGGGTACATCACGACTACACAACAACTGGCGTAGGAGATTTCAACTGGACCAATGTGTCCAATACTTCAAGCCCATTCGTTCATACCGCAGTTCCAGGTTATGGATATTGCGGTTGGAACCTTGGCTGGAATCCAACCACTGGAGCAGTTCCAGGCATGGTTGGAGCAGGTGCATTCATGGTAACGAACGGTTTTGGAATGCCTCAGGGCCAGATCATAACAGGTCAGCACGAAACTCTATATGTAAACCCATATTACTTCACGCAATACACCAATGCATCAAGCGGGTTGAGACAATTTACACCAAAGATTTACGAAATTTACATGCCAATATATGATTCTGTCTCGTCCGAGGTTGCTGCATTCCAGAAGGGTGAAATTGACACAATGACACTTGCACCACCACCGAACTTCCTCCCACAGTTGAGCGCTACTCCAAACAGCTTCATATACAAAAAGCTGTCAAGTGCATACGGATACTGGGAATTGAATACCGCAGTAACTCCACTTAACATCACTGCGTTCAGGCAGGCACTTTCATACGCGGTTCCATACAACTACATAAATCAGGTTATTCTGGATGGTCTTGGATATCCCTCATCAAGCCCGATAAACCCCGGTAACACCTTGTATTACAATGCCAGTGCTCCTGAATACACCTTTAACATGGCAAAAGCCAAGTCACTCATCGACAGCATCCCAGGGATGACCTATTCCTCATCTGGACAGTTGATGTACAATGGAGCCCAGGTTACTCTGACAGTTCAGATAACGACTGGTGCTGAAAATCCAACAGGAGTTGCGGCAATAGAGAAGACATTCCAGTACTGGAATGAGCTTGGAATAAAAACGGTTCTCAAGCAGGAAGCTTTCACAACCTTGCAATCCAATGTGGATAATACCATATTGAGCCATCATAAGAACAACGAATTCGATATAGCCTCCGAAGGAGAGAGCACTGCACTTAGCAATCCAATTCTGGACTGCCTGGCTCACCTGTCTCCAATCGTCGGAATACCGGATAAAAGCTACCTTGGACCATTCTCCTCCATGGAAGTTAATGGCAAGATGCTTACCGGCTCACAGGTACAGCAACTCTACTGCACTCTCATAAACGAATCAATAAGCACGGACAGTTTTGCAGTGGCATCCCAGGTTGCAAAGAGGCTGGATTCACTCATAATTGAGCAGGACCCAGTAATAGCAACAGGATACGCAACAGATCTAATACCTCTGTCAAATGCATTCTCAAACTATTCAACCACGTACTCAGCCGCTACTTACCTGTACTGGTTCTGGGAGTACACAACAATATACAAGAACAGCTCTGTGGTACATGTTGTTGATAAATACAATCTTACAGTTTCCCAGTCCCTGACATATGGAAACACTTTCAACGGCGATGAATACGGAAATATAACCTTTACAGTAATGAACGGCACATCACCTGCAAGCGGGGTAACTCTGTTCATAGGCGATTCATCCACCTATGGGGGTCTTGTGAACATAACTCCTAACCAGCTAACAACAAACTCAGCGGGACAGGCCATATGGGAGTTTAAGACTAATTCATATCTTAGCGCACTCTTCACAGGGACAAATTCAACAACTAATGCTACATATTATGTGCATAATGAAACAATGGAAATCGTGGCATCTGCTTCACAGCCTCATGCAACTGAAACCGGACCCGGCTTTGGATCAACTGATCTATCAATCATAAACGGACCAATCTTGAAGTCAACATACTCTTTCAAAAATCTGGATTACAGTACTGGACATGGACAGATTGTGTTCAATGTTACTTACAACGGAACAGCATACAGCGGAGCCACTGTCACGTTGAACACAACTTCTTTGGTTGGAGTTAGCTTTGCCTCTCTCAGCACAAACACGAATTCAGCAGGACTGGCTGTCTTTAACTTTACCGTAAACCAAGGCGATCTTTCATCCACTTCGCTGCTTGGAGCACTGAAGAACACTACTGTTACAGCAACAATAAATCCGCACAACACTTCAATAAATAACTTCACAATACAGCCAACAATAAGCCTTGCCAATTTCGTTACTCCATCAAGCAACTATGATCTTATAGTAATAGCCGGGCTTGTTGTTGCTGTTGTTGTGGTTGCTGGAGCTGCATACTACTTCATGTTCTACAAAAAGAAGAATAAGGCAGCATAAAATTTTTAAATAATATTTTATTTTTATTTTTTAAGATATAAGGAGATTGCTATGAACGTGTATTTACTTATGAGAAAAATCATTCAGGACGTTTCTTTGGTTCTGATAATGACGGTCATCATCTTTATTGTTTTTAGGTTGATGCCAGGGAATCCTGCTGAATTATTTATTACGGTATCAAGAACAGGATATACAAGTCCAAACGCTTACCATAACAGGCTTGTTCAACTAGGTTTACAAAATGGAAAGTATTCCCTCACAGACTTTGAAACTTATGTCTATCAAATGTTTACTTTCAACTGGGGAAAGGATTATGTGAATCAGGGTGAACTTGTTTCAACCGAAATCGCCCAGGCGCTTCCATATACCTTAGTTTTAATAGGAACAACAGCAATTCTTTCTTTTGCGTTTGGGATACCTTTGGGAATTTGGGTATCCCGGATAAGAGGAGGAAAGAAGGAGGGGGTTATACTTTCACTGTCACTTATCATCAATTCAATTCCTTACTTCATCATAGGAGTTTTTCTTTTCCTTTACTTCGTAGTTGCCCTAGGATGGTTTCCGATTAAAGCTCAGATACCGTTATCCTATATTGAATCTCCTACGCCATCCACATTCCTCACATTGCTGTATGATATGGCGCTTCCATTCTTTTCCCTGCTCCTGATTGAAACTGCGGGACATATGATAACTATGAGAGCAGCAATGGTCTCCACTCTCGGAGAAGACCATATTACAACTGCCAGGGCCAAGGGAGTTCCAGAAAAAAGTATATTGAGGAAACATGCAGCACGTATAGCGGTAATACCTGTGACTACCAGGCTTGCACTGCAAATAGCATTCCTGATGAGTGGTTCACTTATTGTTGCCATAATTTTTAACTGGCCGGGTATGGGTCCACTTCTTTACAAGGCAGTCCTACATGAAGATTATCCCCTCAGTGAGGCGTCTACTTTTATTATTGCACTTCTTACCATACTTGCATATTCCATGATTGACTATATTCATGCATGGCTTGATCCAAGGATAAAGGTGTGATACTTATTTAGGTGTTTAAAAATGATTAATAAAAAAAATAAATATGCTATAATTAACCCTCCTGTATACTGGAAAAGGCTGTATAAGCAGTTCACAATATTCTACAAGAGCAAATACGGAAGGGCAGGGTTTTACATCCTCCTCGCATTCGCAATTGTTTCGATGATAGCACCATTTGTTGGTGGAAATGTGGGTTATTATACATCAGCACCTGCGATTGATTCAACTCTCGCAAGCCCGATCGCAAATGTAAGTCTGTATAATCAGACCCACAGCAGTGGCGGAATCTTCTATGGACCAATGTCATCCTCTGTAGCAGGTGAAGGTTATACTGGAGCAATTTACGTTGGGAGCACAGACGGATCGATATATTACGTGGGTCTTGGAGAACCGGGAACTCCACTTGGATCTGTTGGGAATATTTACAGTTCCAATTTTGCCGTAAAAGGAGAAAGGATGCTTCAACCATTGATTTTCGATCTGATAAACGGGAAAATTCTAAATACGTCGCAGGGCAGTGATGTGGTTATACATAGATTCGTGGTGCTTCCCTATACAAACAATTCTTTCACCGTGGGTGAGATCGAATACAGATCTGAAGGGTATTCATCACCTCATTTTGTATTCCTTTACAACGAGAAATTAAACGGAACAATAATAGGCAACATAACCTCCAATGCAATCGCCTTTGACAGCACTCCAAGTACTCCAATGCCTGAATACTGTTTTAACAGTGTGGCAGGTTTTCCTAATGGACAGATATACGTCATTACCCAAAATGCAACTGGCATATACATGAATGAGTTTGGGGTGTTTCCACTTTCACACTATCTTTCCTTCAAAATAGGCATGAAACATATTTCAGGAGTAAAATTCTATGGCAAGCAGCTACTTTCTAATAAGGCGGAGAATTATTCCAGAATCCTGATATATAATGATACATCGGTTGTATCATATTCATCATTCAATGGAACGCTTATGTGGGAAGACAATTTCACTAACATAAACACGCAGAATGGTCTCATTGTTCCATCATTTTACCAGGTTTCACTTAATACCAATAATTCAGTATATCTTATTTCCAACAATCATGATGTTTATGCTATTAACATCGAGACTGGAAGGCCAGGCCTCATCTATAAGTTCCCATATGTTACATATTCTATTTCAACAAGCCAGGGATTATACGGACCACCTACATATATAATAGGAATGTCAGCAAACTATTTCCAGATACTTGCTTACAACTTAACCCAGGGAAAGTATGATTTCTATGAAGTTCCATTTTCCTCCTCAATTTCAGGAAGGGTGTTGACTCATGGTGTTTATGATGCTGTAACAAACTCGCTTATATTTGTGGCCCAGAAAGGTGTTGCTATCTCGTTCAACGACTCAGCGAACTCATCTGCTACTGCGTTCCTGTGGAGTTATACTGTCTCACCTACTCCAACAAACGTGTCCTCAATACTGTACTTCTCAAACAGCAATACAGGAAAGGGTGCAATTGCCTTTACCACAAGTGCGGGTTATGTTTATGTCATCAGCTCAACTGCTTCATCTTATGCACCTCTGCCTCCCATGATCAAGACCCCAACAGGTCAGTCCTATCCCTTTGGCACCACTTTCTATACGAAGGCCGATCTCTGGTCAAGATTTCTGCAGAGCTTTTACAACGACTGGATCTTCGGAATAACCATAGGATTCTTTTCCATAGTTATTTCTCTCGCCGTTGCCATGTACGTTGGTTATAAGGGAGGGCTAGGTGGCCAGATCATAGAGACAATGTCTCTTGCCCTCTTTCTTGTCCCGACTCTGGCCCTTCTGATAGCTCTTTCTTCGGTTATTCCAGGCAATGCCAACTTCATTGACCTGATTCTGATCGTCAGCCTTACTGGATGGCCGTTTGCGGCGTTTACACTGATTGGAGTCGTGAGGGGAGTTTCATCAAGGTCCTTTGTGGAAGCTGCCAGATTATTCGGTTCAAGGGATTCATCCATAATGAGGAGGCATATCCTTCCAAATATAGGTCCCCTGCTCTTGTATCTCCTTGCCCTGTCCATTGGCGGCGGTATTGGAGCAGTATCTGGCCTTGAATTTCTCGGTCTTGCTCCACTGAATACCGCGACATGGGGAGGCATGCTAAACGCAGTTCTCAAGGATGAGTTTTACCTGATAACTGAACCGCAGTGGATCATTCCACCCGCGATTGCACTTTCCGCATTCATATTCTCGCTGATATTTGTATCACGTGGGATGGATGAAGTCGTGAACCCGAGACTCAGGAGGAGATAAATATGCAACACCAGGAATTTGACGTAATAAACAGAAAAACACTTATTGAAATCAAGGACCTTTCGGTTCATTTCAAGACCATGGATGGCAGGGTACAGGCTCTTGATCAGGTAAATCTTGATCTGAAGGAGGGAGAAATACTGGGCATAATAGGTGAAAGTGGCTCTGGAAAGTCTACAACTGCCCTTGCCCTCCTGGGCCTTCTGGCTGACAATGCTGAAACCGAGGGAGAGATAGAATATCTTGACAAGGAGATCATCAACTCAAAGGAATACCCCAAAGAACAAAAAATGAGAAAGAAGTACAGGAGAGATCTTGATCAGAGACTTGCTGAAATTAGATGGAAAGAGATTTCCATGATATTTCAGGGCGCAATGAATGCCTTCAATCCAGTGCATACTATAAGATCCCAGCTGTCAGAAGTTTTTGACATCCACGGTACATTCTCTGACCTTTCAGAATTTTCTGATAGCGATCTTATTGATGAAAACAATCTGAGGGCGGATGCTTATGAACTGGCCCTCGAGCAGATGGAGGTTGAGGAGGGTCTTGAATTCGAGAGCCTCAGGCAGGAAATATTCAACAGGTTACTGAATGATCTAAAGGCCAGAATACCCACAATGAGTGCAACTCAAAAGAAGAAATTACTTGAGAAGAACAGGATTGAAGAAAGCTGCAGACTTGCTGGTTTCAACAGGAAATTTCTTGATTCGTATCCCCATGAACTGAGTGGAGGAATGAAGCAAAGAGGAATTATTGCGATGGCCCTCGCTCTAAAACCAAAGGTTGTGATTGCAGATGAACCAACAACAGGCCTTGATGTGATTACGCAGGCCAAAATTATAAAGGAATTGAAGAATCTGAAGGATAACGGGACAATAAAATCCATGATCGTGATATCGCATGATGTCGGGGTAGTTTCCCAGCTTGCCAACTTTGTTGCTGTCATGTATGCAGGCAGAATAATGGAGTATGGAAAGCCGAAAGATATTTTCCTTAATCCGAGAAATCCCTATACTTATGCGCTTATGCACAGTTACCCTTCCATTGAAATGACCAAGAAAAGAATTCGAGGCATTCCCGGATCGGTGCCAGATCTCATAGATCCTCCAAAAGGCTGTTATTTCGCAAACAGGTGTTTCATGGCTGAGAGCATATGCTTTGATAAGAAGCCCGAACCAAAGATGTTTGATTCCAGTCACTATTCACTCTGTCATTTCGATGTGGTAAGGGAGGAAACATATAACTCTTCACAGAACATAGAAGATTCTGCTAAACTACCTGGCGTGGAAGATCTGGAGGGGATACTCGTTGACGTAAAGAATCTTACGAAGTTTTTTACAGTCCATTCAACTCTTTCTACAAATCTATTTGGGGGTCCAAATAAACCCATTGTCCACGCAGTGGATAATGTTAATCTAAGGATACCTCGAAAGGCAATAATAGGTGTGGTGGGAGAGAGTGGTTCCGGGAAAACCACACTTGGTCGCCTGCTGGTTGATTCCATAGCACCAACGAATGGCGAGATCAAATTCTCGATCCTAAGAAGCAATGGCGAAGAGTTCCAGATTGATCTGGGCAAGGTTAGCAGGTACGGCTCAGACTATAGAACTTACCGGAAGGAGGCACAGCTGATTTTCCAGGATCCATTTGATTCAATAAATCCAAAGATGTCCATATTTGACATAGTGGCTGAGCCTCTTTCAATCCAGGCAAAAGAAATACAGGCCAGGAGAAGAAGCACGTCTGGAAGTGCCATCGATCATCAGGGTGGAAGCTATATGACTGATGAAAAGTTCGATCTGAAACAGGAAATTTACAACGCACTTAAAATTGCCAATTTAAGTCCGCCCGAAACTTACGCTGAGAGATTTCCGCATGAGCTTTCCGGCGGTGAGAGGCAGAGAGTGTCAATAGCAAGAGCCATAACCCTGAATCCGTCATTCCTGGTAGCCGATGAGCCTATTTCCATGCTTGATGTTTCCATAAGGGCCAATATAATGAATCTCCTGATTGATCTCAAGAACGAGAAGGGTATATCGGTCCTCTACATTTCACATGATATAGCCTCAGCGAGATATGTTTCGGATTATATCGTAGTAATGTACCTCGGCCAGGTACTTGAATTCGGGAAATCCGAGGATATAATCAGGAATCCGCTCCATCCCTATACAAAGGCACTAATTTCAGCAGTACCGAGCATCGATCCCTCATGGGTAAACAAGCAACTTTCCATCGTGGGAGAGATTGGCAGTGCAATAAACCCAAAAGAGGGCTGCAGGTTCTATGGGAGGTGTGTCTTCAGAAAGGATATCTGTAAGGAAGAGAACCCGCCAATGCTCAATGTAGAGGGCAGGTATTACCTGTGCCATTTCAACCAGGATGAACTGACCCCAAATAATACCATGGGAGAAATAGAACATCTGGAAGAGGGAGAACTGGAAGACGAGAAGTGAAATGATAATGGACGATGACAGGTCCACAAGGATCGATGAGGTCAGGAGAACAAGATTCTTACTTACACTCCCTCTTCTTGCGATCCTCCTTTCACTGATTCTTGCATCAATACTCCTTTACATTGCAAACCGGAGGGGATATGCAGATATTTTTCCTCTTGCGCTAGTACTTCTCGGCATAGGTGTAATCTTCTTCGGTGCATTTTATGATTTTGGTGCGAACAAATATCTGGAAAATGTTTTCATTGCAAAGGCTCCCCTGAGGGAAGGGGATATAACACAGATAAACAGGGAACAACTAATAATGACGGTCATTTATGCTGGAGTTGGAATTCTCTACATAGTCATTGGATTAATCATGAATTTTGTGTTTTCACTGTTTTAAACCGGATACAGGTGAGTAACTCACCAAGGCCTTAGTCTTAAAGTATTTCTAATAAGAATGATTAACCCTTTATCGCCACTGTAGCTCAGGTGGTAGAGCAGCTGACTTGTAATCAGCAGGTCGGGGGTTCAAATCCCTCCAGTGGCTTATATTGCAGGATATTGATTCCTTACATTGTTAAAGACACTTATATTCTGGATCAGATCTTTTCGGGTGCTAGAGGGTGTTGGGATTTATATGGCGAATGGCAGGATGAAATGGAATTTGTTGTGTGTCAATGACAATCGTTCATTCATTTACCCCCTGATAAACTCAATTCAGATTGCCAGATACTATTATTTTCCACGGTATTTTTATAAACCTCATGAAACTAAGGTCTTAATAATAACGGGAAATACTGAGCATATCATAATGATCGCAGGAATTGATAAATATGAAGTTGATTACCTTTTGACATCACGAATTGCAGGAAGCGCTAGTGAAGGAGAGGATGATGAGATCAGTATCATAGCAAGTTCAATAACGCATGTTTCAGAATCGTTTCCCACTACATTTTAGAGAGGGGAGGACGTAAACAATGAGCTTGAATGCTGAAAAAAACATAGATTTTGCGAAGATCGGGACGGATGATGCGTTCAGGGAACTTGGTTCCAGCCGTGAAGGTCTTACGACCACTGAGGCAAGCAACAGAATAGCAAATGAAGGGTATAACGATATATCTGAAAAGAAGGTGAACCCGGTAAAGAAATTCCTTCTTTATTTTTACGGGCCTATGCCTGCAGCTATAGAGGCTGCGGCGATTGTTTCTGCAATTATTAGCCACTGGGATGATTTTGCACTGATCCTGATCCTGCTTATTACGAATATCATAGTCACTTTCCTGCAGGAGCGGAGTGCTGGCAATGCAGTCAAACAGCTGATGCAGAAACTTGCGTTAAAGTCTAGGGTACTGAGGGATGGTACATGGCAGACTTTGGAGGCTAAGAATCTTGTCCGGGGAGATGTGATCAGGCTTAGAATGGGCGATGTGGTACCTGCCGATGGTAAACTGATTGATGGAAAATTCTTATCAGTTGATCAATCTGCACTTACGGGAGAATCTCTTCCGGTTGAGGCTCACCTCGGAGATGTGGTGTTTTCAGCATCAATAATAAAGCAGGGAGAAATGAGTGCAGTTGTCACCGCAACAGGGGAAGACACATTCTTTGGGAAGACAACCCACCTGGTTGCAACGGCATCCAATGTGACCGGCCTATCAAAGATTGTTTCAAAGATTGTTTACTTTCTGGTTGGAATTTCACTGGTCCTTGGTGCGTTCGTATTTTATTATGGTGTTCATCTGGGATATCCCTTGCTCAGCGACCTGCTTTTCTTCCTCATCCTCCTGGTCGCAAGCATCCCTATTGCGCTTCCAGTTGTTTTAACGGTCACCATGGCACTGGGAGCGATCTCTCTTGCCGAAAAAAAAGCAATAGTGACAAGGCTCGTATCAATCGAGGAGCTTGCGAGCATGGATGTCCTTTGCTCAGACAAGACAGGAACCCTGACAAAGAATTCCCTTACGGTAGGAGAAATTACGTCATTTGGCGAGTTCAGCAGGAATGATGTTCTTCTGTATGCATCTCTTGCTTCTACGCGTGAGGATGCTGATGCTATAGACCAGGCAATATTTGTTTCCCTTAATGGAACACCGGATAAACAATATGAGAGGAAAGAATTCATTCCCTTTGATCCTGCTAATAAAAGAACTGAGGCAACTGTATCCTTGAATGGTAAAAACTTCAAGGTTATGAAGGGAGAGCCCAACACTATTCTTTCCATCTGCAAGCCAGACCAGAAGGACTTGATAATTGCAAAAGTAAATGAGTACGGGCAAATGGGATACAGGATCATTGCCGTTGCTAAGGAGAGTGAGACAGGGTGCCAGTTTGCCGGTCTTATACCTCTTTCTGACCCCCTGAGAGAGGATTCGAAGGAGACTGTTGCCCGGGCTGAGCAGATGGGCATAGACATAAAAATGATAACGGGAGATAATGAGGCTATAGCCACCGAGGTTGCTAAGGAGCTTGGGCTGAAGCCAAGAGTGTTAAAGTCTAAGGACATAAAAGAAGCCGTAGGAAGTGGAAAATGGGAGGAAATAGAAGAAGCTGGCACATTTGCAGGAGTATATCCAGAGGACAAGTACCTGATTGTGAAGGGCATGGAAAAGCTGGGCCACATTACAGGAATGACTGGAGATGGTGTCAATGACGCTCCCGCACTAAAGGAAGCCCAGGTGGGAATAGCTGTTCAGGGAGCAACTGACGCAGCCAGGGCAGCAGCTGATATAGTTCTTACAGATTCTGGGCTGTCTACCATAATTACCGCGGTGGAAGAAGGCAGGAGAATTTTCCAGAGAATGCAGAGTTATGTTCTTTACAGGGTAACGGAAACACTGAGGATACTTTTGTTTGTTACTGTTGCAATAGTCCTGTGGCACTTTTATCCTGTCTCTGCCTTTATGCTTATAATTCTGTCTCTCCTCAATGATATCCCGATAATAGCAGTATCAACAGATAATGTGATTTACCACCACACGCCTGAACGGTGGAGGATGAAATACATAGGAGGACTATCCGCGGTCCTGGGTACCATGGGAGCCTTTGAGACTCTACTGCTGGTATTCATAGGGCTCTCTGTTTTCCATCTTGGAATACCTGAAATCTTATCCCTTGTATTCCTCAAGTTGATCGTTTCAGGGCATCTGACCATGTTTGTAACCAGAACAAGGAAGCCGTTCTGGAAGGTAAAGCCAAGCATTCAGCTTTTCCTTGCACTGATGTCAACCATGGTTGTTGGGTATTTGCTGACAGCATTCGGACTTGGAGTTGCACCAATTGGAAACCTCATAGCCCTGTTAATTGTTGCCTATTCCTTCATATGGTTCCTGGTCGAGGATGGATTGAGATTAATTTACGATAAACTTAATAAATCAGGTGCCTAAGATGGTATAAGCAAGAAGACTATGTAATCGGATTGACGGCTGGAATTCCATCAGGCAGAAATGTGAAATTATTGCCCTATAATGAACCATGGCAAATCGCATTTGTCTTAAACTCAATATGGTGGATTGATGATTACACGATCTATCTTTCCAGATACTGCCAGTAAATGAGATGACGATAAAGATGGGTGAGAAATTGTCCTCATTCAATCACTGTACATGACTGATGAGGTATACCCCAGAGCCCACATTACGTCAGGTATTAGTATCATCCTCTCCATCCCTCCCTCTCCCAGACCAAAGTAGAAGAAGGTATCCTTTCCGAGTATTCCTATTCCAAATAGTATCAGTGCAATAATGGAGATTGTTCCCAGAATTGCCCAGATTACGGTGATCGGCTTCCTCTCCCTATACAGGATTATGTAAGATGCTGCAGCTCCCAGAAGGAATGCAAATACAGCAAACACAAAGTGTATGTACCCATAGTTTTCGTTGAAGATTCCCACACCCGCTGAACCGATGCCAGCAAGGAACATGAATATGAAAAATGCCATGCTGTACTTCCGGAAGAAATATCCACCCACAATTTCACAAATTCCTAGAACAATTATTGCGCCGTTGAAAATATAAGGGTCAGTTGCTATGCCCAGATGACTTATGGAGTTGTGTGACACACTGTATACCGGCTGAACAAATTCTGCAATATTCGTAAAAATATAAAATTCCAGCAGGCCAATCAGTATCAGAAATGCTCCCATTTTCTTTTCAGAATTTTCATTCATTGTAGCCAATTATAATTATGTTTCTTATACTTTTCACATTATGTTGTAAACTTATAAGCCATTGAATTTCCTGGAACGACTTCTCATCCACATCCATTATCATCTGATGATCAAACCAGGTTCCTTATTAGAATCTTCTAAACTGGCCTTCTTTTGGCGCAGGCTATTTTTACTAAAAACATGATTTCTAAAAAACAGCGGTGAGTTCATGTCATATTAAAGGGATAGGAAGTGTGAAAACAGATAATTATAATGTTGCAATCGCAATATTATGGAGATCAAAAAGGTGGGAATTGTAGGTGCAGGAGCGATGGGTTCTGGAATTGCAGAAGTATTAATTCTTAATGGAGTCCAGGTCATCATTAAGGATCAGAATATACAGCTCGCAGAAAAAGGAAGGGAGAATGTAAGGAAGTACCTGAAGGAAATGGAAAATTACACCAGGAATCTTCCGGAAAGGGAAATCAAGAGGATGGAAAGATTTGGTGTTGATTTATCTCCGGATCAGGTGAAAAAACTGAGGGAATCGTTTCCATCACCTCCTGATGTTGAAAAATTAATTGAGAAACTGAAGGTTACGGATACTTTCGAAGATTTCAGGGATGTGGATCTGGTCATAGAGGCAGTATTTGAGGATCAGGGAGTAAAAAATAAACTCTTCAGGGAAATATCTGATTTTCTAAAAGACAATGCAATAATGGCCTCAAACACTTCCTCGCTTAACATTACTGAAATGGCATCCCATTATAAA
>JAKARU010000249.1 GCA_021819225.1 Thermoplasmata archaeon | reverse complement strand
ACCGGTCTTTTCGCCTGTCAAAAGATCGTGGCCGACATCCTCACAATATGCACAGTCATTACAGAATCCCAACTTCTGTATATCCAAGAGTTACGACGAACTTAAGGGAATTGCATTCGAGAAGAATCAGAACGTGAAATATTCAAGCATCATCCAGGGAGCCGGAAATTTTGGAGTTGTATTCAAGTACAGGAGCATCGACGGTGACTTCGCGCTGAAATGTTTCACAAGAGGCAGCCCGAACATTCAACTTAGATATTTTGAAGTTTCAAAAAAAATAAACGAATCTAAAATTCCATTCCTTCTGGATTTCAAATTCTATCAGGATGCATTAAGGGTGACACAGAGACCAAAGGAATATTTTCCGGCGGTGACAATGAAGTGGATCGAGGGAAAGACACTTCATAATTTTATAAAAGAGAATCTTGCGAACCATGAAATGTTCAAGGCAATTGGAAATAACCTGGTAAATTGTATCAAGGAAATGCAGGATAATTTCATAGCTCATGGTGATCTTTCATGTGATAATATACTGATAGACACAGGTAATAATGTAAAGCTTATCGATTATGATGGGATGTTTGTTCCAGCCCTTAAAAAACTTGGGTCTGAAGAACTTGGTCACGAATCATTCCAGCATCCGAGAAGAGGAAAATACTATGGAGAAAAACTCGATAATTTTTCAATTCTCATAATATACACCTCTTTGATCGCCTTATCCAAAAATCCGAAGCTGTGGAAATATAATGGTGATGATCCTGACAAGCTTCTGTTTGATATCACGGATTTCGAATCTCCAGACCGATCCAAAGCATTCAGGGATGTTCAATCAGAGAGTCCGAAATTGAAGAAGCTTGTGAAGCTGATAAATGAATATCTAGGCCAGGCTCCAGACTGGTCCGGGTTTGATCCGGCAGCTCTACTCAGAATGAAATAAGTATTGCTGAGAGATCATCATTCTTTATAATATTCCCATTCCTGCTATCATCAAAAAATTTTCTATCGTCATAATGGTCCCACAGTACACCAAAACTATCTTCACCGGTTTCCATTATAAATTTTGACATGGCATCGGTCGCAAGTATTATTTCACTTCCTTTCTTCACCTTAAACTTCTCTGTCTTGATATTCAATTTCTGATCAAAAGGTTTGTTGTTCAGTGGAAAGCCATATCCAGACCAGACAAGGCTTGGATGGATACCAAACTGATCTGGAGAATTCAGTGGGAAACTCTTCATCATTCCTTCTTCAAAGATGAAAATACATGAATCGCCTATTGCATGCACAGTGAGGTTCTCCATAGAACCATCTTCGCTTGCCATTCCTAAAAAAGTAGAATATGCGCCTCGAACTGCCTTGTTCTTTACGTTCCATTTCAGTCCTTTCCAGTTGATACTTTCGTACCACACTTTGCGGGAATCTCTGATAAACTGACCAATGTCATTTTTAATTTTGTCATCACCACCGAAGTTTACGAATTCGTTACTCAATGAAGAAGCCCATTGGCCAGAAAATATTGAGTCACTTGCACCATCAGCTATGGCAAATTTGAGTTTTTCAAGGTTGAAGCTGAGGGCATCCTCAGTCTCTTCAGACCGATTTCCGGCCTTAGAAAAATTAAAGGAGCGAACCTCCATTATTCTACCTTGTTATATACCACTCTTGTTCCAATATCCAGAAGCTTTATCAGCTCTTCAAGATTTGCGTTGAAAACATATGCTTTGGAACCACTGTCCACGTTGGAGAATTCCTCCTTTGCTATGGCCACCATCGGTTCAGGCACAGTGCTGGTCATTGAAAACATTGTTCTCGCGTTCTTATCTTCCGGTATTTCTGTTTCATCCTTCGGGAAGCTTATTGGCTTCTCATCTTTCTCAGAAAGATGGCAGTTCCAAAGCAGAACCTTACCATCAGAAGTTTCCAGGTTCATTATTTCTTCTGCAATGTTTAACGGATTCCCATCCGTTGCTCCTCCATCACTTATATTTATGATAACAGGAGGAAATGAATTTCCGTGTTCTTCAATCCATTTTTCAGTCCAATCCTTGGCAATTGTGAGTGCCTTTACCATTGGAGTATCATAGGAAGCAACTGGTTCAAACCAAACTGGAAACTCTGTTTCAATCGTTTCTCCATCTATCTCCTCCGTATGTTTTTCCATCTTCAGAATGTGGGTCTCAAGTTCAGAAATAGATACGGGACTATCACCAATCAGGCCTCTTGCATCACCACTCTTGAATCCATAACCAATGACTCCAACATCAAAATAAGGTCTTATTCCATCCGATTTTGTGCATCTGCTGATAACCTCATTCATCTGCCTGTTAATTGCATCTGAAGCTTCCTGGGCCTTTGATCTCTGTCCTCCTGCAATCTTCCTGCTCATTGATCTTGACTGATCAAGGAGGAAAATGAACAACCCTGGGTTCCTTCTACTTATTTCTGCCTCATATGTCATGCACATTCATTCTTTCATTTAATATAAATTTATTAGTTCTTCTTTTCAAGCAATCCCAGTAACACTGCTACCAGAATTACGATGTAACCTATTATGAAAATTCCAGGATATGCTATTATTCCTGCAACTGAAATTACAGCCATAGCTGTTAAACCGACATTTTTCTTTCTTCTGCTGAGTTCAACTCCTATTATTGCAATTACACTGAACAGCAAATTGTCAACAACGGCGGTCCCTGCACTCACCTGCCCAAAAAATGAAATGTAGCTTGTGATGTCATGTAGTACAAATAGTATCAGCGCAAGGACTATATTTATGAGAGCTCCTATTATCCCTATTTTATAATAAAGCTTAAATGATGCCATGGTAGATTGATAATTTTAAGCTATTAAAATATATCATTTTTTTAATTCATACTTTTTTCCTCT
>JAKARU010000248.1 GCA_021819225.1 Thermoplasmata archaeon | reverse complement strand
TCTATCCTCGAAAGTCATCATTCTGCCATCTCCATATGTCCTGAAATAATATCTGTAGGTTTTATCTCCAGACATTGCCTCACATTCTCTACCCTTGCTGTAGTTCCCAATCAGTTTTATGTAGTCGATGTTATCCCATCCTGTCCTTTTCTTTACCTCATTAACCATGTTTTCAAATATATCAGCGCAGATATTGCAGCAGAAGAACATTCTCTCTCCTTCTATTTCCCTGTAATATTCCCCCCAGGTTGCGTCACATAATGCACATCCTTTCTCATTGTTTGTCTTTATACATCTCACCTCGTTCTATTCTTGCGTCCAGATATTCGCTGAAAACCCTTGCGGAATTCAGGTACGCTGATTGTATATCTTCAAAATTTTCCTCAGTTGCATATTTTTCAATAATATCCAGTGCCACATAGGAATGGGATACATCCGCCTCATACCCCTCTTTCAGGAAGTCCTTTACCTCCTGCTTCACTGACCTCTCTTTCAATATCTCTGGATTGAAATATGGATATCTTGCTCCATACCTGTTCAGATCCCTGTTTGCAACAAGTTCGAGTGAATGCATTGCAGCCATGATTTCGATCCACGATCTTTTCTCGGCAATATTTTCCCATGTTCTAACGGCCATTGCAGTTGCTTTCAGTGGTGTTGAATTCAGGATTTCTTCCCTCCTTAGACCAAGGGAAATCCCCATCCTGATTAGTAGTTCATGGTGAGATGGTTCCTTTTTCCCGAACCCCTGCATCTCTGTCATAATATTCTCCATCTCATAATCGTGTATGTCGTCAAAGTCACTTTTTGCGATTACATATGCACATGATTTTATCCACTGCTTTAAAAAGTGATGATGCTCCACGGCATAACCCTTCAGCAGATCTTCATCATACCTCTGCATAGCCATAATAAATGGATGTGGGTTTTCTCCCCTGAAGTTTAACACAAAATTATCTATAATCCATCTTTTAATTCCCATATCTTTCAGGGAATAAAATTCTGAAATCCTCTTTTCAAGTTCTTCCATGCTCAACTTATCCTTTGAAATATTTCTGTTCAGCCAGGACACATGTTCATAATTACTTTCTGAAGCCTCGGAAAGCAGATGTTCAGAAAGTCCATTAAAATTACCTTTATCAAAAGAACTGTAACAAACAGGACAATTTACCATGACTATCCTAATCAAATTTATTATAAATTAGTTTTGCTCGTATTAAATACTTATTATAAATGACTAATATTGATGAATTCAATGACAGAATAGTCATTTTTTCTTTATAACTCTCATATAAACACTGCGAATTATAAGGTCAAAGAATTGAACTTATATTCCTTGAAAACCCTTAAATAGACTGCTAAAATGGATCAAGGATGATGTTATGAAAATAAGGAATCTTGGAAAGACTGGATTAAAGGTTACTGAACTGTGCATGGGAACCATGACATTTGGAAATCAGAGCGACAAAAAGACATCATTTCAGATACTTGATAAAGCATACAATGCTGGAATAAATTTTATTGATACGGCAGATGCTTATCCTCTTGGAAAGGATTTTAAATATGCGGGTGCCACCGAATCAATTATTGGCGAGTGGATAAAGGGTAAAAGAGATGATATAGTTCTTGCCTCTAAATGTTTCATGCCAACCGGTCCCGGTCCTAATGACAGGGGTATGAGCAGAAAGCATATAATGAGCGCCATAGACAGAACTCTTGAAAGACTGGGAACAGATTATCTTGATCTTTACCAGATTCATAACTTCGATCCTTCTGCCCCCATTGAAGAAATGATGAGTGCCTTTGATGATCTTGTCCATCAGGGAAAGATCAGGTATGTGGGTGTTTCCAACTGGAGGTCCTGGCAGGTTGCAAAGGCAAATGGCATAGCAGATAAGAGAAATTTCGCCAGAGTGGTAAGCGTTCAACCAAGATACAACCTGTTGTTCAGGATGATTGAGGATGATATAGTTCCGATGGCCCTTGATGAAGGCGCAGGTATAATGAGTTTCAACCCTCTGGCGGGTGGAATGCTCACAGGACGTTACAGAAAGGGTTCAACACCTGAAAATGGCACACGGTTTGCCCTTGAAAACAATGCAGGAGATCTTTATCAGGAGCGTTACTGGCAAAGTGCAACTTTTGATGTGGTTGAGGATTACCTTGCCTGGTGCAGGGAGCAGGATCTTGATCCTGTCAGCACTGCAGTCCACTGGGTAACCCAGCAACCTGGCATAACATCGGCAATTATTGGAGCCAGCAGGGTTGAACAGATTGATGGCAGCCTGAAGGCAGCAGATGTTGAAGACCTGACTCAGGAACAATTAAAATGGCTTGATCAGCTGTGGTACAGATTGCCAAGAAGGAAGGAAGTCAGGTAGGCAAGATACCGGGTAACAATTTTCCCTGATTTACCAGTTAACCTGAAATATATAACTGGAGTTGCTCACACATGAGATCTTTATGACTGTATTTACTGGATTTTAATTTGTGCTGCCTGATATTTTATTGAACAAGAGCGACTTCTTTTTCTCTTACCAGCATTCTTCTCTGCATATAGATTACTGCGAATGATACGACTGAAAAAATATCAAGATAGATAAAGTAGATGTTATCCGAAGGAGATAATAGAGAATTGAGAATCCTGAAACTCCCGTATCCAATGTAAATGAGAAAAATGAACCGGATAAGATACCCTGTTGTTATAGAAATGGTAAAGTTTGAAAATTTCATCTTCAATATCCCTGCTCCAAGAGCAAAAAGAACCTTGCCATAGGGTATGAATGTTGAGATAAAAATAGAGAACGTTCCATGTGTTGCGATCCAGTCATCTGCCTTATTGATGTCTTTTTCCCTTATCTTGATCTTTGATAGTGCTTTGAGTAAAAGTTCTCAG
>JAKARU010000247.1 GCA_021819225.1 Thermoplasmata archaeon | reverse complement strand
TAGTTATGATAGGTTTTGGGTTCATAGGAGGAACATGTGTTAATGTGGGATGCGTCCCATCAAAGTACATCCTTGAATCTGCCAGATACTATCAAAAGCTGAAAAATCCCCAATTTCCCGGTATATCATCCAGCAATAATTCACTGGACTTCAGGGAGCTGATGGAAAGCATTGAACATTTGACATCTGGGGAAAGGAAGACAAAATATGAGGATGTGGTAAAATATTATCCAAACATTCACATAATGAATGGTCATGCTAGGTTTTTGGCCCAGGATAGGATAGAAATCATAAATGGTAGTGAAATATCAGAAATCACTGCTTCCAATGTTGTGATTGCAACGGGCTCTTCACCATCATTGCCCGATATCCGTGGTTTGAGGGAACTCCAGGGAGAAATTCTGACAAGTGATAGCGTCTGGAATTTAAGGGAAAAGCCCTATTCTATGGGTATAATTGGCGGAGGTTATATAGCTCTGGAGTTAGGCCAGGCTCTTTCAATGCTTGGCGTTAACGTAACTATTTTCAAGCATCATGAGACAATAAACAGGATGGGTGATAGGGATATTGATCTTAAATTGATCGAATCCATAAAATCGGACCATCTCAAAGTTTTGACAGGATACTCAGTGAAGGAGGTTAAAAAGAATGGAAGTTCATACATTATAGATGCAGAAAATGGGGGAAATATTTCAGAATTCGAGTTTCAGAAATTAATGATAGCTTCTGGAAGAAGGCCAAATATAGAAGGTCTTGATCTTGGAAAAGCTGGTGTGAAATATGACGCGTCCGGTATAATTGTGGATAACACCATGTCAACATCAAACCCGCAGATATTTGCTGCAGGTGATGTTGTAAAACAGAAATTCAACCTGGAAACAGTTGCGGCGAGAGAAGGGACAATTGCAGCAAACGCCATGTTCGGCCAGCCATTTGTACCCATTGAAGAAGCATACATTCCATGGGGAATATTCACAGATCCACAGGGTGCTTTTGTGGGTTACAGTGAAAGTGAGCTGAGGCAGAAAAATATTAGTTACGAGTCAGTGCAGATAGGCATTGAATCTGTTCCAAAAGCCAGAATAATAAATGAAAATAAGGGAATCTATAAACTGTTGTTCGCAGCAGATAATCATGAAATCCTCGGAGTACAGGTTATTTCACCCATGGCAACTGAGATCATAATGGAGGGTTCATACATCTTGAGAAATAAGATGACTCTTGAGGACCTTGTATCCATGACACATATATTTCCTACTATTTCAGAGGGAATAAAAATTGCTGCACAGTCCTACTCAAGGGATATCTCAAGAATGAGCTGCTGCATGGAATGATGGAAAGTTTTTCAATATTTTTATGTTAGCTATGAATCAGGGTTCTAACTGATCTAATATGAAAAAATTGAGGCTCATAAAATATCCCGGCTCGAAATGGGTTTCCATCCCGGATATAAGGGAAGTATGGAAAAAATCAAACATGGATGCATTCGCTGATGTGTTTGGAGGTTCAGCCACGGTTTCTCTGAACATGGGTGCAGAGAATGTAATATATAATGAGATAAACCGGGATATATATGATCTTTTACTGAGCCTGAGGGATTCATATGACTCATTCATGGAATATGTAAAACAGTGGCTGACATCACCTAAAAATTTCATTGAATTCAGGAAACAGATGAGAGAGGAACAGGAGGAAAAGAAAGAAGATAGAACATACAGTGCTTTCAAGACGTTTTACAGGTATAACACAACCTTTGGAGGAATGGGTGAAACATACTCAACATCCAGGGAAAAAAGTTCATTCACTGCAATGGGGAAGACAATTGGCGTTCTGCCAGCAATACAGAAGACCATATCTTCATGGAAGCTTGAAAATATGGATTACCTTGCATTCCTCAAGAAATATGACAATGAACGCACTTTCTTCTATATGGATCCGCCCTATCCTGGCAAGAACTGGTATGAACATAATTTCTCAATGAAGGATTACAGGACTCTTTCAGATGTAAGAAAGGATTTAAGGGGGAAATACCTCATAAATTTCGACAGGGGCAGCGAGCCGGTTACAAAAGTATTCGGTGAACCACAATTCATAAGAAAATACGAGAATAAAAATGGTAATACTGAAGAAATGGAAGAACCATTCAGATACATCTCATTTTACACAAATGTACTGAATAAATAGTCTCAATTCTGATCTTCAATTAAGTTAGTGTTTTATTGACTCTTCAATTATAATATTGATAAGTGAAAAAAAATTAAAACACATATAAGTAATGAAACCATGGGGGTAGGATAGGTTTGGATCAATACGATGCATCACAGATACAGATACTGGAGGGATTGAAGGCAGTTAGAAAAGTGCCAGGAATGTATATTGGCAATACGGGAGAAGGCGGCCTTCATCATCTTGTTTATGAGGTAGTAGATAACTGCGTTGATGAAGCAAATGCGGGATTTGCGGATAAGGTGTTAATAACACTGGGAAAAGACGGTAGCGTGACAGTTGAGGATAACGGGAGAGGTATTCCTGTGGATATTCACCCTCAATACAAGAGGCCAGCACTTGAAATTGTCCTGACTGAACTGCACAGTGGGGCAAAATTTGACAAGAAGGTTTACAAGGTCACTGGTGGTCTTCATGGGGTAGGAGTGCATGTGGTCAATGCACTTTCAGAAAAACTCATAGCCGTCATAAAAAGGAATGGAAATATTTATTATGAAATTTTCAGGAGGGGTATTCCAGATGGTCACCTGATCACTGTAAGGGAAGAAGAAAAGGAAAATGATCCAGTTCTGAAGGATATCAGTCTGAACCTGAAGAGTGAGTCCGGTACAACAATTAAATTCTGGCCGGACCCTGAAATTTTCCAGGAGACAGTATACAGTTATGAAATCCTGGAGCGCAGAATGAGAGAACTGGCAAGA
>JAKARU010000246.1 GCA_021819225.1 Thermoplasmata archaeon | reverse complement strand
ATGAAAAGCAGATAAGCATGTTCCTGGAAGACTCTGTTCGTTCCATAGAAGCAGGAGTGGCAATACTTCCACTTCTCAGGAGAAAACTTGAAAGCGAAGAAGAGAAGCCTGAAGTGAGAAGGAGGCACAGCATACCAATGGCTATTTTTGGAGGATTCTTGCTTTTATCCGGGATTTATGAATATGAGAAAATCCCTGAGGCGGGTTATTTACTATTCGGGATCGGTTTACTTTTCAGTCTCTATTCTGTGATGAGGAAGGAATAGTCATTTTTTTCTCATAAATTGCAGGCATCCGTTACGCAAATACTATGGTAATACTTATAGCATATAGTTTGATCAGGAATCAATGGGTTCACTGTTCAGCAGGCTAATGAAAGATGTCACTGGAGGATATACGCCAACAAAGATTGTCAGATTTACCTTGATGGCTTTTGCAATTCTTGATGCAGCAGCTCATTTATATGCATCTCCTGCATCATATCCACTGGTCACATTCTGGCTTGAAATTGAAGTTTCAGCGTTCATAATAATCGCCATAGTCTTCCTGCTTGGCCTCAAGATATGGTATATTCCATCCATACTGTTTACATTATTCAACCTGGTTGTATATCTCGTATCCGGAATAATACCTCTCCCGCCAATTTCAGGAGCGCCTCTCGTAGGCCATGTGCAATTTGAATCTTACTCCTTTGGAAGGGCATTCTCCCTTGTTGCATGGATATATATTATAATTGTTGGGCTGATCATGTTGAGGTACGATAGGGGATCTAAATTGAACGACCTTCTGAAGGAAGATGAGAACTAAGTTCTTTTCTTCCCCTAATAAAAAATAATATGTAGCCCGTCACTGCGCTTATATTCCTGATGATCCAGAGAAGACCTACTTCACTTTTCTTGATTCTCCCTTTCCTTACTTCCTCCCATATTTCCCTGTTTTTATACCTCAGCTGTGCTCTTCCATAACCATTCCAGAAGGCCTGCCTCATGAAAGGAATGAACCTTTCCCTGGCATTATGTTTCACCCTGCATTTATGGCACGTAACTGCTCTTGCCATATTTCTTACCATTCTAAGGTTGAGATCTATGTCTTCTGCTGTTACAAATCTTGGATCGAAACCTCCTGTTTTCAGGAAAATATCTCTCCTTACAGCAAGGTTCATTGAAGGGGCAGTTATCTCAAAATTCATGTAAAACAATTCAACCCTTCCAAATCTTGAATATCTATGTGGGCCTTCCTGCTGTGTTTCTCCAGCCACAAGATCATAATGTTCTAATTCTTCTGACATGCATTCTACCCAATTCTTATCCGGCACTGCATCAGCATCGGTGAATAAGATCTTGCTTGATTCAGTTTGGTTAACACCAATATTCCTTCCCTCCCCCCTCCTGCACTTCTTAACAGTAATCTTCAATCTTTCTGAACTGAAACTTCTGGCAATTTTAACGGTGGAATCATGACTTTCTGAGTCAACCATAACAACATTGCATTTTATGGACTGATTCATTATAGCTTGCAGTACTGTACCTATATGCTCTTCCTCATTGTATGTTGTTATAATTACTGTAGGTAAAGATGGATCTAGACCCAGTCCGCTCTCCTCGCTTCCCTCTCCTTCTTTGTCTCTTTCTTGTATTTCTTGTAGTGTTCCCTGCATAGATGCACCTTTGTCGCCTTTGCATCGAAGGTAAACACCTTGTTTGCAAGCTCAGCTGGAACTGTTTGATAACTCTCTTCTTCGCATCCCTTAACATCACACTTCTTTTCAGACATGGTGATGTATATGCATCTCATTTATTATTTTTAGTCATTGAAGATAAGTTATTAAATGGGAATGCCCGGAGTAAGCTCCCTTCTGTTCCCCTGTAAAACAGGCTGGCAGCATTCGACTATGGCCGTAAGGCACGCTGCGTCCTACCCGACCCTCAGAGTGGTTTCACGGGGTCTCTTTGGACTTTCTCCAACCAGGTCAGCTGTCCCATCACCAATCCAGGAAACGTCATCCTCAGGGAATCATTCTTTACCTGGAAATGTTTCTTTCTTTTGCCGTTGCCATTCCTCTCGGAATACCTGCATGGCAGGTTGGTATCCACCCAGGAGGGGAGACTTTCCTCACTCCAGTGGAGCGTAAGCTGCCCTCGGGCTTTCCCAATGGTGATCTGAAGTTAATTAATTAAAATGTCGCAACAAAGAACACGAATAGTCTATGGAATCAGGGAATCGTTTCTTCAGTTCCAGAAAGTCTTGTGTTAACAAAATTTTTTACTCTACTTTTAGGATAAAGATTGTACTATACCTCTGTACCATAACTTAGTTAATAACTGCATCGATGGTAGGAGTATGAATAAAATTACCATAGCGGCAATAGCAGTGGTGTTTCTACTGGCCAGCGGGAGTGCAATATCTCTTGCCTCCAGTGGAAATGTGAATGGAACGGTAACGACCAAAACTATCGATGGATACTCAGTGTCCTATAATAGCACAAATGGATACATAAGAGATGTCTCATATGAATATTTGACTGGTGGCCATGTCACCTTATCCAGTGGCATATATGTCAATGGAACACAGGTTTCTACAAGCATGTTTCTGAAAAACGAGATATCCATAGATAGCGGGAACGTGATCCTATTTGGAAACAGTGAACCACAATCTATTGGAATAATGACAGGTTCAACGGGACATAGCAATATGAATATACATCTCAATGAAAGTGCAAGAATTCTAGAAAGCAATTTTAAGTTGAGTTCATCAAACCAGTTCCAGTTCGGTGGAATGGGAATGAAAACATATTCCGGAATGGAATTCAGGTCCTATGAAATCATGAATGGAAATTTCACAGGGGTTATAGTCACCGATGGGAAGGTCTCACTGAAAGGGAGCGACTCAAACACAGTAATGAGCATTGAGCAGGCTAACAGTACATTTATG
>JAKARU010000245.1 GCA_021819225.1 Thermoplasmata archaeon | reverse complement strand
AGAACCCAGCGTAAAACCCATCATAAAACGATCAAAGTTAATAATACTGGTCATTCATATCCATTTAACATGGTTGTTTTCATAATTAAGTCTTAGCCTGACAAATCAGGGATGTGATTTAAATAGCTGAAATTGAGAAAATTATGCTGGAAAAATTTAGATACAGGATGATCAGACTATTTCCATCTCAAATTTAGGGAGCAGCTGCATCTCGTTTGCCTTCTTATAATACATCTCAAGTGCCCTTCTTCCGCTGTCACCAAAATTCACTGATAAGTCATTCACATACATCTTTATGAATCTTGTTTCAAGCTCCAGGTCCTGGTACCTTGCATATTTCATTGCATATCTTGCTGCCTCTTCCGTGTGTTCCAATGCATATTTTATTGAATTCTCGAAATCTGTTATGTAATTTGCAATGACCTCTTTGCCAAGGCTCTTCCTTATGGCATTGAAGCCCAGTGGAACAGGTAGATTTCCGGCATAATTCTTCCACTTTTCATACAGATCAACAACCTTTATGAGACCCTTGTTCTGGAATGTAAGCTGTTCGTCGTGGATTACTATACCTGCATCGATCTCTCCCTTAAGGACTGCATCAGGGATGGTATCGAACCTCATCGGCCTTATATTGGCATTCTTGTTCACAAACATCTTGAAGAGAAGTTCTGATGATGTACCAGGTCCTGGACTTCCTACAACTGCCTTTGCAAAGTCGACCTGGCTCTTTGCCACAACCATAGGTCCATAGGAAAGACCGAAACTGGCACCTGATCTTGTGAGGGCATAAACTTCGTTGAATGATGCGTATGCATTTGCTGATATGGCAGTAACATCGTACATTCCTGTCTTTGCTTCATCATTGAGGGTCTCGATATCCTTTATTATCTGCTCATACTCCATGCTTGTTTTTATCTTTCCTGTTATCATGGCGTAGAACATGAATGCATCATCCGGATCCGGCGTGTGGGCAACTGTTAACTTCATGATAACGTATTATTTCATCGCATAAAAAAAGATGTCATGTCCTTCCTGAAATGGCGGTATCCCATCAGGATGTGTATTCTTGAATTGGGAGTTTCCTTGGGCCAATGAGGGATATTTAAGAGTTGAAATATTATATGTCATTATTTATAGCTGGAAGATATCTGTACTTTCCTGCGTGAAATTATGACAAGAGTTGTTATTGCATTAGGGGGAAACGCACTCCTCCTGAATGGTGAAAGAAGAGATTACGAAACCCAGGCCGGACATGCCTATGATGCCCTGAATTCACTTGCAGAGGTGATTGAGAAAGAGGATGTGATCATCACACATGGAAATGGCCCTCAGGTTGGGGATATATTCCTTAGGAACCAGGACATGCCAGGTATGCCCCCAGGTATGCCGCTTCATGCATGTGGCTCCATGTCGCAGGGACTTATAGGTGAAATGATTCTTGAAGCCTATGAGAAAGTCAAGAAAGAGAAGGGACTTGGGAAGGATGTTTCAGTGATCATCACCAGAACTCTTGTGGATATAAACGACAGTGGATTTGGAAATCCATCAAAACCTGTAGGACAGATTTTCACGAATAATGAGAAGGAGGAGATTGAAAGTAAAAGGGGATGGAAGTTCACAAAGACAGAAAAGGGATGGCGCAGGGTTGTTCCCTCACCATTTCCTCAGGATATACTGGAGAAGAGGATAATTGAGAATAACCTGATCTCAGGTTTTCTTCCTGTGTGTGCTGGCGGTGGGGGCATCCCAGTGGTGGCAAATGGAAGTGGATTTTCCGGTGTTGAGGCAGTCATTGACAAGGACCTTGCATCTGCAGTTCTTGCCTACATGCTGGAATGTGATGAACTCTTGATACTTACTGATGTCCCCTGTGTTTACATAAATTTCGGGAAGCCAGGACAGAAAGCACTCGGCAACGTTACTCTTCAGCAGATGGAATCCTACATGAATGACAACCAGTTTGGAAAGGGAAGCATGGGACCCAAGGTAAATGCTGCCATTACATTCCTCAAGCATGGGGGAAAGGTTGCAAGAATTGGGGACTTAAAGGATGCAATTAATGTTTATAGGGGAAAAAGCGGTACTCATATCTCAGTCGATTAGGTTACTGAGAAAGTACCATTTGTTTCCTTAAGTTTTCCAAGCCTTACCATCTGGTCAATTACCTTCTTAAGTAAACTGTCCTCAACAGAAAGATCATATGATGAAATAAGCAATTCCTTTATTCTGGACTGACCTGCATCAGAGATCTTCAATTTTCCTATTAGATTTGTAAGGTCTTCGTATATGTTCCATGGAAAAATGAACCATGTCCATTTATCCTCAGACACCTCTTCTCCATAGAAGTCTGGTATGAATTTTGAATGGACAATATGAAGCATTGTTGCTGTCTTAACAGATTTTGCCTTTAATGTCATTGCATAATCGTATGCAAGTTTCATGCTCTGTCCAGTATCCGTTATATCGTCAACAACCAGTACGTTTCTTCCCTCCACTGAAACGTTAAGACCATATTTCATTACGGCTTCACCATCAACAGTCGCGGTTAATCCCCAGTGTTCAGTCTTGACTGCGAAAAGATCCTTGATCAGATTCATATCAGCAACAATTCTGGCAGGAACCAATCCACCCCGGGACATTCCTATAATTACGTCTGGCTGGAACAATACTGACATCTTCATGTTTATCTCTTCACACCATTTTTCAATCTCTGTCCATTTGACTATCTTTGCCCTGAACTCCATATAATCAATTCCATATCTTTACCTGTTTAAATTATTTGCTGAATTTTCCATTATTGATGTGGTGGAAAATGAGAGATACACACAAAAATAAATATAGGCTTGTCCCTTACAGGATTAAAAGCTCCGATGGTGTAGTCCGGTCAAGCATATCGGCCTTTCGAGCCGACGACCCGGGTCCGAATCCCGGTCGGAGCAT
>JAKARU010000244.1 GCA_021819225.1 Thermoplasmata archaeon | reverse complement strand
GAAGTATGGGATACTATTTCAGGGAAAAAAATATTGATCTTGTCATGGCTCCCGATGATGGTGCATTCTTCAGGGCTAAGGAGGTAGCTGATATTCTTGGATGCAAAAGCGGATTTATGAACAAGAAGAGAATAGACGCAACTACGGTGGAATATAACATGGATCATATAGATGCCTCAGGAATGAAGGTATTACTTGTAGATGACATCATTTCTACGGGTGGTACAATACTGAGGTCCATGGAAATCATAAAGAATTCAGGGGCATCAGCAGTGTTTGTATCTGCAACTCATGGCTTATTTATAAACAATGTGGACAGAAAAATAGCATCAGAGTGTGTAGAACTGGCCGTATCAGATACTATCAAGTCAGGTTATAGCAAGATTAATGTATCCCGGAAACTATCAGATTTCATCACTGGTGATTAGATTGGAAAAGAATCTGAGAATATGCCCAATTGATGGTTTCTATAGGGGTTTTGAATGCCCAAAATGTGGACAGGAGGGACGGAATCTCATGTATCCGGATGAGGTGGATGCTGTTGGTCGAATCCTTGCTGGAATGCTCAGGCACTTCCCAGAAAATTATGGAATCAGGTTATCAAAAAATGGTTACGCAAAAATATATTCTATTGTCCCAGCCATAAAGACGCAGAGGAGAAGGTTTGGATGGTTAACTCCACTTCATATAGAGGCACTTGGTAAAACAGATGAAAAGGGAAGATACCAGGTGAATGATAGAGGGGAAATAAGGGCAACGTATGATCACACAATTCCAGTAATCCTTGATGATCTTCCAGTAGATGATATACCTGACATACTTTTTTACCAGACTACCGGGGAGGAGTTCTCACTGATCAGGGAAACTGGAATCAACCCATCTGACAAGACATATATCCATCTCTCATCAACGTTCAGGAAAGCATATGTCACAGGACTGTTCCACGTGGATGATCCAGTAGTGATAGGGATCAACACCGAGGAGCTCAGGGAGAAAATACCAGTGTACAGGGCTTCAAGAGAGGTTTATCTCACAACGGAAATTCCTCCAGAATTCATATTATCAATCGAGCAGGAGAAAGTAGACCTGTCCCAGGAAGAAAAGGAGGAAGTTGAAAATTACAAGGAGAGGAGGGAAAGGAGAATTCTCGGGGAGAGGAATAACTTAAAGCACTGATTTAAGACGTATATAGTCCCTTGCAGCGGTAATTCCCCTGATAGCTGCCCCATATATGTCATACTGTACCCTTTCTATACTGCTTGATCTGAACCTTTGATCAGGTTCCTTTACGAAAACTATCCCATCATTCTCAGCCGTATGCCTGTAGACCATCTGTCTATGCCTGTCCAGTGAAGTAAGGCTCCTTTCTGTCATATATATCCTGCATCTTTCTGCGAGTTTTAGTGCCTGATCAAGATTCTTGTAAATATTTGAATCAACGAATATATCATTATCTTCATCCAGGTTCTCATATCTATCTTCTGTTGCCAGGAAGATATCCACGTCTTTTACTGATACCCTTGTACTGAAGTTTACTCTTATTCTGAGTCTTTCAACCTCCTGGTTATAGAAATCTACCAGTGCCATAAACTCTCTTCTCTTTGTGGGTTCATCTATCTCATTGATCTGTCCACCTATCCTGTTTCCCGCTTCATTGATCTCAACATCCATTCCTGCATTAGCAAGGTAAATGGCAGCCTCCATCCCAGCTACACCGGCTCCTGCTATCTTAACATGTCCTGTTGCATGCTCGGCAGTATAGTATGTTTCATTGCCTGTTAGTGGATTTACAGTACATCTTACCTGGCCAAAACTGAAATCCCTGCATGCCTGGTTACATCTAATACATGGTCTTGGCTTCATGCCGGCCTTTAGTTTCAATGGAAAATAAGGATCAGCAAGTGCGGCCCTACCTACAGCAACTAAATCGCTTTTTTCCAGGGCTTTTTTAACAGAATCAAGATCAACTACAGATCCGACTACTATTGTTGTTACATCCGGTTTTCTAATCAATCTATTTCCAATGTGATTTCTTTCAGAATAATATGAGGCAGAAGAACCTGGGGGAGCAGTCCTACCTGCAGAAAAATGAACATAATCTATGTTCTTCAGGGAATCGGCAATTTTAAGACCATAATCAGGTCCATACCCATCGGGTTCATCTTCATACAGGCTTAGCCTGATGCCAATCTTTAGATCCGTTTCCTTTCTTATAAGGTCTATTATTTCCTGAGGGAACCTCAATCTCCCAGTAAAATCATTACCATAGCGATCCTTTCTTTTATTCAGCGAAGGCGATAGAAACTCCTGAATGAGGTATGCATGTGCGCCATGAAGTTCAACCCCGTCAAAGTTGGATTTTTCGGCTATTTTTGCTGCCTTAAGAAAGGAATTTTTAATCTCCTCTATCTGTTCCATAGTCAGTTCATCAGTTTCCCTGCCGAGGTATGGCATGGAAGTCGGTGCTCCTGGTCTTTCAGAAGATTCTGCAAGAGCCTTTCCCCCGGCATGCACCAGCTGTGCAAAAATTCGTGTACCATGAGAATGAATTCGCTCTGTGAGCCTCTTCAATCTTGGTGCCTGGTCATAGGAAGCAAAGGAAAGTTCATTTCTCGAGCCCCTGCTCAGGGGAGCATCGATATATGAATATTCAGTAACAATCATTCCAAATCCTCCACGTGCTCTCTCTTCAAGGTAAGAAGTGTGAATTTCATTGGTGAAACCATCTGGATCAGCCAGATTAGAAATCATGGGTGCCATCACAAATCTATTTTTAATTGTCAAGTCTCCTATATTCACCGGTTCAAAAGGGTCCATATTACCATATTCATTCCTTTTATAAGTTATTGAGGGTCTAAGTTCAACTGTAAAACTGGGGGAATTAAGCAGGGAAACACTTTGTATCCTTTCACATGGGTGTTTATAAAAGGAATTGATCTCTAAA
>JAKARU010000243.1 GCA_021819225.1 Thermoplasmata archaeon | reverse complement strand
ATTCATTAATCAATTTTTAATTAACCTTGGTTAAATGGCAAAAGATAAAGATCAGGAAGTTTTTGTTGAACCTGAATTCAACGAGAAGGAATTTCTTGAATATGAAAAGGAGAGGGCAAAAGCAACTGTAGTTATATTCCTTATTGCAGCAGTCCTGGGTTTGCTTTCAGGATATTTTTACATAATAGGGATATGGTACGTTGGCGTTCTCATAATGCTCGGGATTCTTGTATATTTCAGGAAAGTCTTCACTGCTCTGCATCTTAAGCTCCCTCAGCGTGGAACCCACGTGTTCTTGCTTGTTATGGTATTTTTTCTCACATGGATAATTTTCTGGACAATTTTCCTTAACCCTCCAATCAGTAATATCGCAGGTCCACAGATCAGCACCTTCCAGGTCTCTGATTCCCATGGAAACTGGACATCATTGAGCGAGAAGAATGGGTTTTATGCGTTCCCCATACCACACAACAACGATCCACTTTCGTTCAGAGTTTATGTTTCATACATAGGATCAATTCAAAATGTTTCTGTGTCTTATTCGACCGCTGGAGGCAGCCCAATAACATTAGTCTCGAACTATTATGACAGTTATGTATATTTCAATGAAACAGTTTCCACCGCAACCTACGATTTTACTGTTTCGGTACTTTCACATGGTAGTTATTACTCAAACACTTTTGACACTATCTTCAACACACCGTCTTGAGAGAAAACTCATATTAAGCCCATAATTATACCCCTTTCAGGGCAGGTGTAGTGTAGACTGGTCTAGCACGGAAGCCTTCCAAGCTTTCGACCCGGGTCCAAATCCCGGCACCTGCACTTTAATTATAATATCCGTGGAATGATTCCAATGATATGAGAGTTATGGGGTAATCGCTACAATCTAATATTGTGATAAAAATACCCTAAAGATGAAAGTGAAAAGGGCTGCAATGAAGATGCTGACTGTAGGTCCACTGCAGACCAATTGTTATTTCATATCCTCTGGATCGGAATACGTGATTATTGATCCCGGAGGTGACTTTGATAAAATAGCGCAGATGGCATCTACAATGCCTGGAGACCCTGCGGGTGTGATAGCAACACATGGGCACTTTGATCACGTCGCAGAAGCAGAAAGATTGGCAGAACTCCTTCGGACTGAATTTTTAATTCATAGCAGGGACCTTGAAATTATTGAATATACATGGAAGTTCGCGAGGCAGTTTGGATTCAATAATCCTGCTCCACGGCCTAATTCCCTCTTTGATCATAATATATCTTTCAAACTGGGAAGAACTGAACTCCTGATACGAAATACACCAGGTCACACCCCAGGCAGCATATCAATCATATCAGGTGAGTCAGTCTTCACAGGCGACTGCCTTTTTAGCGGTAATATCGGCAGGATGGATCTTGGTGGAAACGAAAGAGATATGGCAGAGAGCCTGAAGTGGTTCCTTACTCTTCCTCCAAATACAAGAGTTTTCCCGGGTCATGGTCCTCCAACAATTTTACAGAATGAAATTTCCATGATAAAAAGATACATTTCAGTTCTGGAGCAATAAATTAAGATTGATATATTTTTTTAAATTGCTTTCTTTAATTAATCGTTATTATAATCACTCACAAACTATTATATAAGGCCGTAAAATAAATATCAGTGGAAGCAAATGGCAATTCTGAAACTGGCATTAACCCATTTGTGTCCAACCTCTCGATTCTGAATATATTTTTCTCCCTTTCATTAACGGTATTTTCCTTTGGGATAGTTATCTATCTCGAGAACAATGCAATTTCTGTACTTTATGCTGGTGTTGGATTAACACTTGGCCAGATAATTCTTCTCGGGACTTCGATACTTCAGGGAAGGGCCATAGATAAGGGTTATTCCTTCCAGCTTATGGTAACAGGAAGCATCCTTTATGGGGCTCTTTTATTCCTGATCTATTTCACAGTTTCAATAGGCTACATTCCCAGTCTGTTAATAATTGCATTCATACCACTTATGCTTGTATTCGAGGGTGTTTTCAGATCATCTCTCAATGCATTCATAGCCAAAGCTGCCGCTGCCAGGGCTCTTGGAAAAAACTATTCCAGAATACTCACATCTGAAGCAATAGGTAGCGCTCTTGCATACGTTGTTATGGTTTATGGTGCGTTCTCACTTTCTTTGTCACTTGTATTTGTGTCAAGTTCAATCCTGCTTGTTTTTATTGCGCTCCTAAGTTTCTTCTTCCTTCGATCAAGGGAAAGAGATATAATGAGGAAGGCAGAATCATCAGTGCGAAGACCCGGATTCAGGGAAAGTATAAGAAACCTGAGCTCAAAGAAGAACTTTGCAATTCCACTTATTACATCTAAAGCATTTATGACTATAGGAATCATAGGTTTTACCTTCTTTTATGTCCCTACTGGCGTATACCTAGGAATCTCTCCGGAATATTCTTTCACGTTCCTGCTGATCACTTATCTGCTCGCAATATTGATAGGCAAATATGGCGAGAAGGTCTTAGACAGGCATCAGGGGTTTGGTCGAGGTTTTGTTTCACTAAATATGATGTTCGATGTAATAACATATGGTCTTGTGGTATTATCCATAATATACAGAGTGGATTATCTCTTTCTAATAGCAGCTTTATTCGCAAGCCCTGGTGTTTTACTGGTATCCGGGGCAATGACCTACGAAGTCGGTGTTATAGGGAGAGAATCGAGAGGTATGTTTGGCGGAGTACAGAGACAATTTATCGGCGTAATATCCGCTTTCGTCTCCTTTCCTCTTACATACATTTTCACAAGAAATCCATCATATATGTGGGGTATTATTTTTGCAGCCTCTTTAATTTCGTTTATAATCACATTCACGATTCCATCCGCATTTCCGTCAACAGGCGCAGTCCCAGTTAATTAAGTCTGTAGCTTGTTAAAAATAATTAGCATTTTCTAATGCTGGTCTACCC
>JAKARU010000242.1 GCA_021819225.1 Thermoplasmata archaeon | reverse complement strand
GTATTCAAAATTAAAATCATTTATAGACAGTATTTTACATGTCGATATTAGCACTATTAGGGTTAATTCTCAAAATGTTAAATTAAAAGCCAAAAACAGTATTGTGATAATAAACAATCCAGATAAGGACCCACTAAGCTTTGACAAAAATGGGGAAAGAGTTACTATAAACTTGGACAAACTGGAGAAAGAGCAACAGGAAGAACTTGGTATAATTATAAAAGAAGCATTCGAAGAGGATAGGGAACTGTTCAAGGAAAATCTCCTGGGATATGTTAGCGAATTAGAAGATTACAATGAAGAAGACCCAGATAAAGAACTCTTAGCTTACTTCAGGGAAAAGTTAACAAAAGAAGATTTTGAAATTTTGAGAATATCCCTTTTCTTAAGGTCTAGGTACAGACTAAAGGAAAACGTTTCAAAGATAAAGGAAGACATAGTGAAGAAGTTCGGAGATAGAGGGAAAAATATTGCTAATCTCTGTAGCACAGAATATTTTGAAAATTTCATAAAACCACTTTGGGAGGTGATTCACAAATCTATTGAAGACAAAGAAACAGCGGACAGAGAATTTTATCAAATATTTGAACTCATAGTTAAAAATGGTCTTTTAGCTGTATTTGTGCATCACTATTTGACTGCTGATAAACTCTCATCATTAATATCAAAGAGGATAGAGGAGTCTGTAAGATACGGATTTGCCATGGTTTCAGAACAATTGTACATTCATGCTTTATCAAGACAGAATGTCACAACAGTTGTTGATTGGGTTGAGAATCACGGTGTCAAGATTAAGGCTAAGATCATCGTACAGGGAAATGATTTCATCACAGTGGCTATTCCAATAGATCATGAATTGGTTGAAGAAGACTCTTAAAGGAAATTATTCTGACCCTGTATATTGCAAACATTGGGTAGACCTAAAAATTCTATTTATTTTCTCCATGAAAACTCATGAAAATTTAAATTCAATAAAAATGCTCTTTGAACTGAAACTGTATGCTTCTTGAACGTGAGTTCCGTAGTTTGATTCTTGTAAGAATGCGTGTTCAAGTGATATATCATCCTCCTTTCTGTAGAATTTAAGCCTTTTTTTGCCAGTGTACTATCCAGGATTCTTTCAGGAAGCGGTTTTCACATGACCATAAGAAATGGCTAGATTTTAGAAGGCTGTATTTTTCTGAGGTGGATAAGAAACCACAATCTTAAGAGCTTAATGAGATGTGTCAAAAGCATGTGCCGTTTTAGTGTTTGGTGCCAGAGACCAGATTCATAACAATGCGGTCGCCTTGAATAAGTACGTCTCGAATTGGAGGTATCCGCATCTTTGATTGCAAAAACACATTTGGTATTGAACTAATCCACTCAGCATATCCATACTATTTTGAAATTACAACATGGAGCACTATGTTTTGATGGAAGCAGGATTTCTGTGATTCCCCAAGAACATAGGGATTGAATATATACCAGTTATCGGAATAACGAGGTGAAGTGATGACATGAGCAAGAATGTCACTTAAATGATCGTTGATTTGCTGGTTAAAGACGGGATTGGGATGAGATATAGAGTTCCAGGTGACACGATTAATAACCTTGTCGAAGCGATAAGACGTAGTGGAAGGGTAAAGTACGTGCAGGTAAGGCATGAAGAGGGAAGGGCATTTGCATCGTCCTTTGATGCCGAGTTCTACGGTGGACTCTCTGCATGCCTCGGCACTTCCGACCCGGGATCAATACGTTTGCTAAACTATCTTTATGACGCAGAGTTAGAAAGAGCGTAAGGCATTGACTCGGACAGAGTTATGGGAAACGAAAATCCCATGGCAAACGTGGGAAATATGCTGGACCGTGATAAGCAATTTCTTCCGGAGGCTATTACTGATCCAGACGTCATACCTGTGCCTCAAAAGGTCATCCTAGAGAAAACTTGCTGGGCACTTAACTGCAAACATTCGTGAACACGCGGGATGCACACCGGAAGCGGCGTAAATTAGGGGATGAGGATGATGAAGCACCAAAAAACTAAATCCTGAAAGGAAATCTGTGGTCGTTATCGGCTCTGGGTTTGGAGGGTTTTCTTTCGTACGAACATTTCATAAACAGGCCAAGAAACTCGAGAAATCCTTCCCAATAATCGCAGTGATCATCAATACATACCAGATTACATTCACTTTCCTGTTACCCATGGAATCAGAATCGTTTAACGATCTTTCCAGAAGATCACGGGCGGCCAAGGAGAGTATTTCCACGGGATACGATGGTATGGAAGTGGCATCATTGACAACCGGTATATCAAGGCTAACTATAGAGAAGGAAATAAAGGAGATTGTAGAGAAAGACTACCTGAGAGATAGCACGGGACGAAATGAGGTAAAAGAAAATGAACCTGGATGATTCAGACAAGCGGCTCTTGTTCGACTCAATAGCTGAGATTTACGATTTATCCAGACCTCAGTATCCTGGGTTGCTGATTGATGATTTAGAAGAAGCTTGCCATCTTGAAGGACACAGTAAAATTCTTGAAATTGGACCTGGAACTGGACAGCTAACAAAAGGTCTGGCTGAGAGAGGATTTAATATTGATTCCGTTGAAATGGGACCACAACTTGCAAGAATAGCAGGAACGAGACTTTCTGAATTCCCCAACGTCAGGATCAAAGTCGGAAACTTCGAGAAGATGAAATTCGATGCAAATTACTATGACCTTGCGGTTTTTGGTACTTCTTTCAAGTGGATCGATCCGAAAAAACGCGTTCCTAGAGTCGCTGAACTCCTGCGTGAGGATGGCCATGTGGCCATAATAGAAACCCATCACGTAAACGGTGGCACAGAGCAGTTCTTTATAGACAGTCAAACTTGTTACAAACTCTCTGACCCAGATACTCCAGATAATTTTCGACTTCCAGACCCGGACAGAGTTATCACACGAAAATATGAGGGAGAGAC
>JAKARU010000241.1 GCA_021819225.1 Thermoplasmata archaeon | reverse complement strand
CATACCGTAATTTGGATGCGATTGATGATGGCTTCCTACTATGTTTACAGATGAACGCGTTGACCTGGAAATCACCATTTCAGTAAATGTGAGAATTGAGATACGTTTAAAAACCGTGATTGCTGTCATCGAAAGAAATACCTGACCAAGAAAATTCTGTTTGGCAATGTTTATCTGCTAACTGAAAATATTCCATTTAATGTTGCGAAATCTTCTATACAACGAAGACTGCATAGAGGGTGCTAGGAGGCACATCAAGGATGGAACTGTTGATCTCATTATCACTGATCCTCCATATGGAATCAATGCAGATACATTCGAGAAGCATTACAACAGGAAAGCGAGCAATGTCATAGACGGTTACGTTGAAATCCCAAAGGAAAAATATGAGGAATTCAGCGACAACTGGATCAGGGAGGCAGAACGCATCTTGAGGCCCGGAGGGAGCATCTATATAGTATCAGGCTACACAAATTTGCATCATGTGATGGCTGCACTTAGCAATACAAAGTTAAAAATGGTCAACCATATTATCTGGAAATACAACTTCGGTGTACATACCACAAGGAAGTACGTTTCTTCTCACTATCACATACTTTACTTAATTAAACCCGGCGGAAAGGTCACTTTCAATACTTTCTGTCGGTATGGTGAAAATGAGAGGGATGATAGTGGAGGCTCGCTGAATTACCGGGACAGGGAGGACGTCTGGATTATCAACAAAGAGTACAAGCCCAATCAGAAGAAGAACCGGAACGAACTCCCCACATCATTGCTTATCAAGATGATACAGTACAGCAGCAATGAGGGCGATCTCGTTTGCGATCTCTTCCTTGGCGGCTTTTCTACAGCAAGAGTTGCCATTGGTCTTAGGAGGAAAGTTACGGGATTTGAGATCAACCAGAAAATATTTAGGAATGGAATGGCAACTTTCGAAAAAGTGATACCAGGTCATCTTTTTGATAAAATCAGGATACCGGACAAATCCAATTTTGTCAGGAGGGGAAAACCATGGACACAGGAAGAGAAACAGAAAGTAAACATAAGATATGCAAATCTCCGGAGCACCGGCAAAAACAGAAAAGAATCTATCGATTCGCTATCGTCTGAATTTGGAAGGGGGCGTTTTTCCATTTCTAAAATCCTGAAATCCGAGAAAGATTCGTTGCCTGTGCGGATTCATAATAAGCGTGAGTTTACATGATTTGCCTGTTTTGATAACCAAGGGGGCACTCTTAAAAGGTAAGCGCGGAGAAATGAAGCACGCTGTGCCAGGGTAACATTAGATGATCGAATTCTTCGACAACATTCAAAAATATTTGAGTTATTCAAGAACAGTTGTGGATTTAGCACACTGTATAGTAATCCAGAGGCATTCTTAAAGATAGGATTAACAAATAATGGCAATTGGATTAATTCACGCAAGGATGATATATATTGCATGTATCCATTTTCAATGAAGTATTCAGCTAAAATGGCTGTTGCTCTTATAACCATGGCTCTGGTTTTTACCGGAGTTGGTATAGCATACAGAGAAACGGCTGCAAATGCCGAACTTCAAGCAAATCCTTATTCTTATATTCCTGCAAACATCAATGACATTTGGCGAGGAACCTATGATAATACCACCGTGATCGTTTTCTCCGGAAGTAACTATTACGGAGCAATCATCTTCGGACAGAATTTAATCGTGGAGAAATCAAACCTATTTAAGATATTCAGCTCCCAACTAAACCTACACGTTTCATTGGTTATTTATAATGTGCCGATCATAAGCATCCCAGAAAACAGTACGTTCAGTTTCAGTGGTTTCAGCCTTATCGACAGAATGCTGGGACAGAATACATCTTTAGGCATCCAAGGTTATCAATATATTGCAAACCCAGAGTCAGGTATAATGATTATGGGAAGTTTGGAGGCAATAAAAGTGTCTCTCGCATCCAGTTATCAGGACACTTTCATTAACTCATTTGAACTGAGCCCAATACTGAATAACAACTTTTTCTCTTTTGAAATCATACATCCATTATCACAGTACTTTTATTTCGCTTCCGGAAACATTTCTGGCAAATACATGCAAGTCCATCTGTACCTTAACGACAGGATAAACAGCTTCGAACTATTCATCATTCTGGGATATATTCTTCCTGCAAACAGCTCAGTTTTGCCTTTGCCTGATAATGGATTGCTTCTTACATTGAACCATGGAAATTTCTTTTACGAGTTCACTTACATTAATCTTGAACTCTTCATGACTCTGGTGATACATTGACAAACCAAATGATCTGGAACTCCAAAAGCATGGCTGTTTTTTTCCTCAAGAATTACAGGAAATCAAGCGCTTTCAAGTATATTATTATCTTATTTTTCTTATTGGGCCTGCTTATGTCTGTGCTTTCAATTTTTTTCCTGAAATCCATAGTCAGTGAATTTGTCCCTAGCTCAATAAAAATAATACACTATCCAAAGCAGATCCTAGAAGACATATACAACTTTGCCTGGGCGAGTATAGCCATTTACCTGCCAGTCTTAGCAGTTGCATTCTTCGCGTCCACTTCAATATCCTCAGATTTAGAATCAAAAAATATCTATCAATTTATGACAATGCCAATATCAAAGGAAGAATATCTTTTCTCAAAAATCCTCTCTAGTTTTGTCGCGTCTATCATTTCAGTACTTGTCTTTATTGCGATGCAATTTATCACATACCTGCTTATCTTTAGGAGTTTCCCACCTCTCGCTTTTCTGAACTATGTCACAGTGATGATTTTAATCATATTCACAGACACTATTGCTGCCATGGTATTCAGCAGCATCATCAAGAAAGGAGATTATGGACCTTTAGGGTTTATCTTGTTTTTTCTTCTAATTACTAACGTTATATCACTTTTGATATCAAGCATGAGTGGGTTAAATGACAGTTTTATAATTACGAATGCACAAAGATTGGCCTATCTTGTCTTT
>JAKARU010000240.1 GCA_021819225.1 Thermoplasmata archaeon | reverse complement strand
ATGCCAAGCTTAAGGAAACTTCGACACGTCACGAGAAACAAAAATTGGACATTCCAGGAAATATTGCATTTGCAGGAGGCCTTACACTGATACTTCTGGGTGTAACCTACGGTCTTATGCCATATGACAACTCAAGCATGGGATGGGGAAACCCATATGTAGTTGCATCAATGACTATTGGAGTCATAATGGTTGTTGCATTCATATTCATAGAGAGAGCAGTTGAACAGCCAATGTTCAATCTTTCCCTGTTCAGGAACAGGGCATTTGCAACCGGGAGTTTTGCAAGCATGCTACAGTCAATGGGTATGGGTGGACTGATGTTCATGATAATCATCCTTCTTCAGGGAATATGGCTTCCACTTCATGGATACAGTTACAGTTCTGTACCATTCTGGGCCGGAATCTATACAATTCCTATGATGCTGGGATTTGTGGTGTTTGGTCCTGTAAGTGGCGCATTATCTGATAAGATAGGGGCAAGACTCATATCCACTGTAGGATTGCTGATCAGTGCAGTTGCATTCCTGTTGCTGGCAACTCTGCCATACAATTTTGCATACGTTCCATTTGCCTTAATGCTGTTCATGATGGGATCAGGAATGGGAATGTTCGCAGCTCCTAACATAACGGCAGTGATGAATTCAGTAAAACCACAGCTAAGAGGTGTTGCTTCTGGAATGAGGGCAACTTTGCAGAACACAGGGCAGACCGCAAGCATGGGAATATTCTTCACGATAGTCCTGGTATATTTAACAAGACTCATACCGGGCTCTTTCGGTCCCGCACTTGCAACGTCCGGTGCACCTGTTCTCATACCCATATTTGACAAGCTGCCCCCAACCTCAGCACTGTTTTCAGCGTTCCTGGGGTATAACCCGGTGGGTACAATCCTTTCAGAACCTGCACTTGCAGGGTTGAGCGCTTTAATACCACATTCAGTAATTCTGACACTTGAGGGGAAGATATGGTTCCCAACTGCACTTGCAGGATCATTCATGACATCTTTAAGGATGGCATTTATAGCAGGATTCTTCATCTTCATAATTGGAGCAATACTTTCAGCACTCAGGGGCAGGAAGGTCATATATGATGATTCCAAGAAGGAAATCATAAACGAAACAGGATCGCCAACACCTACTCCTTCTGCATCCCCTTCAACAATGAAGACAGAAGAGGTAAGGAACTAGATCTCTACTCAATTTTCTTTGAAAATTACCTAACTCACACAGATTAGAAATCTTAGTTAATAAGGAAAGTAACTCAAGTTATTTAAGTCAAAATATAAAATTTCTATTATTCTCTCTTTTCCATTAAGGAATTTGCAAAGTCCATTATTGTTTAGCTCCCATAACAAGAATCTATTACTGAATAGCAACATGGCCTCATAGTTGAATGGAGAAGCCAAAATCCTGGAAGGCTCATTACGATGAGAATTCTTCATTTCTCCAATACTATATAGACCCAGCCATGAATGGATATGTTAGTTACTCATAGATATCTAGCAATACCAAATTTCCGAAGATAAGTCATAATTGTAAGAAAAGATATATCTAAGCAACGAAAGAGCTTAAACCTGATAAAAAAAGTAAATTAGAGCAAAATTAGATAAAATAGTCGGGTAATGGAAATAAACATATCCATCAGCCAATATACTAAAAACGAGTTTAAAAATAAATACTAATGACATTTTGATAATTGTGCATCCAATCGATCTACAAGTCGAACTGGTACATTTGGTTAAATAGGTTACTACTCATGCTCTTGTGTTAAAATGGGAGGAGGCTAAAACTATGATTCAACAGCTTCATAAAATTATAAATAAAACTTCAGGATGATAAAAAGTGAAAAAAGAGTTTAGGATACTTATAATTATACTCATAATTGCAATCTTTACTACTTCTGGAGTTTACGTATATAAATCATCAATAAAACCCTACTATAACTGTTATTTTGCTGCACAATCAAATTACACAAAACCTGATCAGGGTACCAATATCACCATATCAATTGAACCATTCAATGGAGCAAGTTTTGAAACATCAGTTTATTCAAACCCGTGGCTACAACTTTATTACATCGGAAACCAATCAACTGTATTCAACAACATTAATTGTTATGATAATAACGTGTTCACAAAGGCTATAAACTGTACATCAAATTACAGGCAGACTAATGGTGCAACGGCATTATACACAACCATACCGGTTAAAACCATAAAAGCCAATAAAGAAACTTTCACATCCGTGAACTGGAACGGAACAATCATCCAATATCAGGGAAACCAAACAACAAAACCAATATTCGAACCGGCAATACCTGGAAATTATGCTATAGTTCCTTACTTAGGAGTGAGGGGGATCAATAACACAGAACTATCTGCAAAAAGTGTTGAAATGAATAATTATATAATTCACGTGGAGGGTCTTGACTTAGTAAATAAATCTAGACATGGTAATGTTTCAGAAAAAGCTTTCTGTATTGGGGATTCTAAGCATTCTATCGCTCATGTAATCATATCAACTTCTTATTACAACATGAGTGATAAAAAAGTTTCAAGAATATCATATGAAAATTTTACGATACAGTGCAATCAAACAGTTATCATAAACACCTTAAATTCCAAAGATTTAGATGAATTAAATAACTACTTAATTTTTACGCAGATAAAAATGACATGGGATAATTTTACTTTTATATGGAGTAATGAGAGTTTTGCTATCAAGTGATAGGTTCACCTGCATGAGTATCGTAGAAAAATATGCAATATTCTAGAAGGTGATATCATAAGAGCAAATAGGTCTGGAATTTGATGGAAGGCTTAATAACTAAGGAAATTTTTACACTATTTCCATCTTGAACTCTGGCAACAACCCCATCTTGAAAGCCCGATCATAATACATTTTTAGGGCTTTCCTTCCCTTTTCTCCAAAGTCTATTGAAAGATCGTTAACATACATCTGGATGAAT
>JAKARU010000239.1 GCA_021819225.1 Thermoplasmata archaeon | reverse complement strand
TATGGTTATTTCCAATTTACATTCTTATTTTTACAAACATGTTTTAATAACTTATCACGATGCATTAAACATGCAATTAATAAATGATGAGTACAGAACAAAGTTAAAGGAACAGTTTTCGACTACCATGGAAGATGAAGTTATAATCAAGGTCTTCAAGGATGACAATAAATCCTGCCAGTACTGCAACGATACAGAACAGCTAATGAGGGAGATTGCAGAGATAACAGATAAGGTTAAGGTAGAAATTCATGAACTGGGAGATGAGGATTCGAAGAAATACAAGATAGAAAAAGCACCGGTGGTCATACTGTTTTCAAACAGGTTCCAAAATGGTAATGTAAGGTATTTCGGCATTCCATCAGGTTATGAGTTCAGATCAATAATTGAGGATATAGAAACATTCTCCAATGGAAAGATAGAACTCAGGGAGAGCACAATCGAGAAATTAAAAACGATTGAGAAACCTGTAAGCATAAGAGTGTTCATAACACCAACGTGTCCATACTGTCCTTCAGCAGTTAGAATGGCACATAATTTTGCCCTCGTGAATCCGAATATTACAGGAGATATGGTTGAATCGTATGAATTTGAGGAAGAAGCAGAAGCTGCTGCAGTTTCAAGTGTGCCACACACAACCATAAGCAATTTGGATGAACCAATAATAGGAGCACAGCCTGAGGAGATCTTTCTCGATCAGGTTCTATTTTCTGCTGCACAAGCCCAATAATCCCTTTTTTTATATACCCAAACAATATAAATAATACCAATAAACATATAATACGCCTTATCATTATAATCCATGTCTTCAGGCGATGTTTTAAAACAGATGTTGGATAAATATGGAAATGATGAGGATGTTAAGAAGGAGATAGCCACCATGGAAAAAACCTTCCAGTTTGCCCCCACAGATGGTGAGGCTTATTATGTGAAAGTTACCAAAGGGGAAGTTACGTTCAATAAGGGAACGGACCAGGCACCCACGGCAACAATCAGTGGGAAGGAGGAAACACTTCTGAGTCTTTTCAATGGCACAATTGATCCAGTCATGTCATACATGACAGGAAAAATCAAGATATCAGGAGATCTCATGAGCGCAACGAAGATGACTGGCCTCGTCAAGAAACTCAGGAAGTGATTTTATGGAAATTAAGCAGGTAACAGTCATAGGCTCAGGGTTGATGGGAAGTGGAATAGCACAGGTTATTGCCACGGCAGGCTTCAGGGTGAACCTGTTTGACAGTTTTCCTGATGCACTCGAGAAGGGAAAAGCAGGTATAGAAAAGAGTCTGGCAAGACTTGTAAAGGCAGGAAGGCTGAAGGGAGAAGAGCAGAACCATGTGATGGAAAGAATCACATTCCACAGGGAAATGGAGGCTTCGCTGAAGGGATCACAGCTTGTGATAGAGGCAGTCCCTGAAATTCCGGAACTGAAGGAAGAGGTTTTCAATTCAGTGGAAAAGTTTGCAGAACATGATGCAATCCTAGCGACCAATACCTCAAACATAAGGATAACAGAGATAGCGGGGATGCTTAAAAGACCGGAGAGACTTGTTGGTATGCATTTCTTCAATCCGCCAGTCATGATGAAGCTTGTTGAGGTTATTAAGGGAGAAAAATCATCCGAAGAAAACTTTCAGGAAGTATTTAACTTTTCAAAGAAGATTGGCAAAGAGCCAATTAAAGTATTCAGGGATACTGCAGGATTTGTCGTAAACAGGATCAGTGCGCCGGAGTCACTTTATTTCATTCTTCTACTGGAGAAAAATATAGATTCTCCTGAAGCAATTGATGCATTTGCGAAAAGCCAGGCCTTACCAATGGGACCCTACGAACTTATGGACTACGTTGGAATTGATACAGTACTGCATTCTCTGGATTACTACAGCAAAACACTATCGAGTGCATACGGAAAGACAACCATACCATTAAAGATGGTCAAAGAGAACAGGCTGGGAATTAAGACAGGAGAGGGATTTTACAAATGGAAAGACGGAAAGGCACAGATACCTAAGGCTAATCCATCCTCGAAGGTTGAGTTACTTGATGTTTTCTGCCTGGAAATCAATGAGGCAGTGAAGCTTATAGAAGAAGGTGTGGCAAGCCCGGACGATATTGAGAAGGGGTTCTGCCTCGGGATGAACAGGCCATTCGGGCCAGTTTCTGTGGCAAAGGGCCTTTCTAACAAGGAAGTGAAGGATAAACTGACCCAGTTATATGAGAATTTTGGGGCAGATGTATTCAAGCCTGCCAGGTCCATTGAAGATGGCAGAATGAAGGAGGCAATGGATGGAAAACTGAAGAGTGCTTCAGCTTCCAGGAATTCAATAAAGGAAGAGGGAAAACTTCTCAATGTCATAAGAACCGGGAAGGTTGCAAGGATCGAGCTGAATAATGGAAAGAACAATCTCCTTAACACAAATGTCCTGGACGAACTGAATGAAGTTATTGACAGGCTCTGGAACGACAGGGAGGTTTTTGTTATTGTCATTGCTGGAAATGAAAATGTATTTTCTGCTGGAGCGGAGCTTACACAGTTCATACCTGATTTCATGGAATTCATGGAACATTCTAGAAAGGGTCAGAGAATATTCAGGAAACTATCTGAAATTCCAAAGATTGTTATTGCAGAAATGAGAGGATATGTTCTTGGTGGAGGATTTGAACTGTCCCTCAACTGTGATATACGGGTTTCACACAGCGAATGCGTGATAGGATTTCCTGAAACGACAATTGGCCTGCTGCCTGGTTGGAGTGGAAGCCAGAAACTTGCAAAACTTATCGGCATGTCAAGGGCTTCATATCTCATCCTAACGGGAGAGAGATTTACAGGTGAAGTTGCTCGCGACTATGGGATAGTGTCAAGGCTGTATCCGAAAGAGGAACTTAAGCAGAAGACCATGGAATTTGCGACTGAACTGAGCGAAAAGATATCACCTATAGCAGCAGCCCTCTCAAAGAAGTTGATAT
>JAKARU010000238.1:1740-2975 GCA_021819225.1 Thermoplasmata archaeon | reverse complement strand
ATTATATTATCCTCCATACTATATTTTCAAAATCAACATATATTCTAAATTTTGTTAATTTATTCGCTTTGCATGAAATGTATTTTAGGTACCTTAACTGCAAGGTGAAACAAATTAAAGATGTATTTTTCTTAAACTATGAACTGCCTATATAGGGATACCTTGAGTCTTTCTAATCCAGAACGGATTATGCTGGGGTTGTTCATTAAGTACCCATTCAGAATTTCAAAGAGAGGTTCTGTCCTGATGTAAAACTCAATCCTATTATGCGCATCATCGTCGAGTTTATAATCCAAAGACTCAATTATTTTTGTCGCTTCTTTTGGAAAATCAACTGCTATTGCGGCTACATCTATGGCAGGATCACCAAATGATGCATATCCCCAATCTATGATTGCGGACACCTTATTTCCTAGAACTAAAACATTATCCTTGTAAAGATCTCCGTGCACAAGCGATGATTCAAATGCGGATGTATTTTGGAGGAACTTCTCAAATTCATTTTCTATTAATTTTCGTAGCTCTTTATCCATCACTGAAAATATATTTTGCCTTACGTTGTTCATGAAATCCTTAAACTGTATCTTCCAGGATAATGGTGTGTAGAAATTAATTCCTGTTTCTTTAAGTCCACTATATTTCTTCTTATGGAGAAAATTTAGAAAATCTACTAATTGCTTAAGCATTATATTTGATAGGCTCTTTCTTTCGTTGATGGGTTTTCCTCTGAAAAACGTATAGCCTCCAAATTTCTCGTTGCAATCCTGGTTTGTGAAGATATAGCGTGGAATAGGTACCGGGGAATCACTCAGTATTTTCAATAACTTGATCTCCATTTCAAGCCTTTTTGAGTTTTCAGAGTCTTTTGGAAATTTAAAGACATATTCTTTATCGATGAGGAGTACCAAGTTAGCGTAACTTTCTCGAAGAACCTTATAATCTGACACATTAAAGCCATATTCAGCTTTTTTAACTTTATTCAGACAGCGAAAAAGAAATTCGTTATTTCGGTTATATTTCATTGGATTTGGAATATCCATTGTGTGTTTAAACATAACCAAAATCGTCAAAATATAATTGCATACAACGTATCGGTCTTTTATTTCGTGAACAATACTTCTTCTAATTTTCATACTGTCAATGTATTTATACAATCAAGTATTCCTTTTATCCTATGTTCTGCCCAAAGTGTGGTTCTCTCATGACACGTTCAGGTAATAAACTTGTATGCGGAA
>JAKARU010000238.1:0-1730 GCA_021819225.1 Thermoplasmata archaeon | reverse complement strand
TGTGCCCAAAGTGCGGGCACAGAGGAGCTTATTATCTTCTCAAGCAAACTCGTTCAGCTGATGAACCAGAAACTAAATTTTATACTTGTGAATCGTGTGGATATAGGTGGCGTGAATACTGAAATAGGGGATGGAACATGGTTCTGGAAGGTCTCGGAAGCTCCCTCAGGGAGACCATTAGGAAGATATCGAATTCGAGTTACGTCGATAAACAAATGATCGACGAGATCATTCGCGACATTCAGAGAGCTCTTCTCAAGGCGGACGTTAACGTAAAACTTGTCCTTGAACTCACTAGCACCTTGGTGAAGAGAGTTAACGAAGAAAAACCACCTGCAGGAATGCCCCAGCAGGACTTTGTCATAAAGATTATTTATGAGGAACTTTTGAAAATACTAGGCGAGAATTCAACATTGAAACTCAAACCGCAGACGATAATGCTTGTCGGTCTCTACGGTCAAGGCAAAACGACGTCAGCTGGCAAACTTTCAAGATTTTTCCATAAAAAGGGTCTGAGCGTGGGTGTAATAGCAGCTGATATTCACAGACCTGCAGCCTACGATCAGCTGGAACAGATTGCAAAGTCCCTGAATATACAGTTCTACGGAGAGCGGAATGAGAAGAATCCAGTTAAGATTGTTAAAGCAGGCCTTGAGGCTCTAAAGGATCTCAAGGTAAAGATCATTGACACAAGTGGCAGGGACTCTCTGGACAATGAACTCATTGAGGAGATCCGGGATCTAAAGAAGTCGATTAACCCAGATGAAGTATTATTGGTAATGGATGCGACGATAGGCCAACAGGCTGGCCCACAGGCTTCTGCTATAAATGAGGCTGTTGGAATAACAGGGGTAATAATAACAAAGATGGATGGGACAGGAAAGGGTGGCGGCGCGCTGAGTGCTGTTGCAGCCATTCATTCACCGGTGTACTTTATTGGTACAGGTGAACACCTAGAAGACCTTGAGATCTTTGACGCTAAAAAGTTTCTTTCAAGATTACTAGGCCTTGGCGATCTGGAAACTCTCCTCGAAACGTTCAAAGAGACAAACATAACCGAGGAAGAAGCAGAAGAGTCCATGTCTAAGCTGATGTCTGGAAAGTTTAACCTAAAAGACATGTACGACTTATGGGAAAAGTTTGCCCAACCAGGCATAATTAAGAGAATGTTTAACGCCCTTCCCCTGGCAAAGATGCCTGGCTCGAAGCAACTTGAATCGGTTGATCTGGATTCTGCACAATCTAAACTTGAGAACTATAGGGTGATTCTCGATTCTATGACCTATTACGAACTGGAACATCCGGATGAGATTAATGCGAAAAGAATAGCCAGAGTTGCCCGCGGATCTGGCAAAAGCGAAGCTGACATTCGTATGTTACTTCGCGAATTCAAATCAATGAAGAACAACCTTAAAGCATTAAAGGGAAATAGAGGCTTTAAGAAGATGCTGAAAAATCAGATTAGGAGCGGTAATTTCGGTCTTGATCAACTGGAAGATGTGGAATAAAATAAGCTCGTTATCCAAAGTGTCATATCTCACAGATTTGTTATGCTCAAGAAATTGACGCGACTTTGTTCTGGGAGGCGGATAAGTTTATGTCCTTTTTTTTACTGAAGTCTCCATTCGTAGCGGAATAAAAAACTATATGACCGAAATACAAGAAATAAACTGGGTGGATCAAGTTTATAGGACAAATATTATAGCGCATTTCAATTTACGAAGCAAATG
>JAKARU010000237.1 GCA_021819225.1 Thermoplasmata archaeon | reverse complement strand
TTAGAAATGGCTGGTTTAGTATGGTGGCATTCCGCCCATACCGCCAGCGCCCATTCCACCCATGCCTCCGCCCGGGGATGGTGCACTCTTCTTGCTTGCTATGACATCATCAATTCTCAATATCATGGTGGCGACTTCCACTGCGCTCTCAAGTGCATGTCTTTTCACTTTAAGCGGGTCAAATACACCGAGTGCAAACATGTCTGATACTTTGTTTTCACTAAAGTTGATGCCTGTGTTGATATTTTTCTTTTCGTGCTCTGCCTTGAGCTGTATAAGAGTGTTAATTGGGTCCATACCTGCATTCTCTGCAAGTGTTCTTGGAATGACTTCAAGAGCCTTGGCAAATGCATCAATAGCAAGCTGCTCCCTTCCGCCAACACTGGCTGCATATGCCCTTATTCTGAGTGAAAGCTCAGATTCAACTGCTCCACCACCTGGCAGTATTTTTCCATCTTCCTTTGTTATGGCAACCACTCTTATGGCGTCGTTCAGTGCCCTTTCAATCTCAGATACAACATGTTCGGTTCCGCCTCTGATAAGTATGCTTACTGCCTTTGGATTACTGCACCCAGTCACAAAGGTCATTCTGTCGTCTCCTATCTTCTTCTCTTCAACTCTCTTTGCAGAACCGAGATAGGATGGTGAAAGATCATCAAGGTTTGTAACCAGCTTTGCACCTGTTGCCTTGGCAAGCTTTTCCATGTCGCTCTTCTTTACCCTTCTGACGGCATAAATCCCTTCCTTTGCAAGATAGTGCTGGGCAATATCATCTATACCCTTCTGGCAAAGAACAACATTTGCTCCACTCTTCTTTACCTTGGATACCATTGCCTTGAATGTGTCAACTTCCTGATCAAGAAAATCCTGTATCTTGGATGGATCCGAAATCTGGACCTTTGCCTCTATTTCTGTTTTCTTAATTTCAAGTGCTGAATCAATAAGTGCTATCTTTGCATCGTTGACTACAGAGGGCATCTTAGAATGAACTTTTTCCTTGTCTATGACAAGACCCATAATCAGTTCAGTTTCGTTCACGCTTCCTCCACTCTTCTTATCTATCTTTATGCTTGATGGCTCGACAGTGAACTTATGATTCTTTTCTTCAGCTACTGCATTTACTGCCTTTACAATTAACTTGTAAAGCAAGTCTCCGCCAAGGCCTATATTCTTGCCTGAAAGTGCAGTTCTTGCAACCTGTTCAAGAGATTTGTCATCCTTTACATCCTTTGCAATATTGTCCAGTTCCTTCTTTGCCTGATTTACTGCCAGCCTGTATCCATTTGCGATAACTGTTGGATGCACTCCCTGTTCCAGTAGTTCCTCTGCCTGCTTCAGGAATTCTCCTGCAAGTACGACTGAAGTAGTAGTTCCATCTCCAACTGCTGTATCCTGTGACTTGGCAACTTCAACTATCATCTTGGCCGTAGGGTGATCCACATCCATTTCTTTCAAAATGGTTGCCCCATCATTGGAAATAATGATATCCCCAATGGAGTCGACCAGCATCTTATCCATTCCCTTCGGGCCAAGAGTTGTTCTCACAGCTTCAGCAATGGCTTTTGCTGCATCTATATTATTCTTCTGTGCATTCTTACCCTGATCCCTGCTTGTACCTTCTTTTAATATAAATATCGGCATCTGTCCGTTTAACATCTTTGTTCCTCCTTATTTCTACTTGGTAAATTTGTTCTTCAATATAAATCTTATGCATATTTTTACGATAAAAATTAGGTGGGTGAACCACTCTTTGTTCAGTAGCTTGGTTCCATTTCATAATGTTAGGATAAATGGATATTTGAATGACCAAGACTCAATTTCATTATTGATATTCCCCTGCCATTATTTCCTTTTTCACCATATTCATAATTTTTTTATCTTTTCCTCTTTCCTGTATTCCTGGAAAAATCTTCCCAGCGGATATTTACCGTAATCAACGAACTTGAATAATGACTTGAAGTCAGGCTCCTGTTCTACAAATGCATTTACCATTTTAATTGCAGTTTCCCTCAGATCTGGATGTGACTGCGGCGTGGACCTCAACTCACTGAAATACACTAATTCCCTGAGATTTGTATTGACAAGAATCTCATAATTTGTGCAGTATGGTAACACGTATTGTGCCAGTTTACCCCCGGCCTCTTCCCTTATTTTAATGTATAGCTTTTCAACCTCATCAAGCAATTTCTTCATCCTCGACTCAAGGTCTGCATTATTGGAAATATATTCTGGGATGTAATAACCATGCTCTGGCGAAAGGTCTTTTCTTAATATACTCATGAATCTATGTCTCTGGAACTCCCTGAAAGCTCCATAATTCATTATGATCCTGTAAGTCATGTTGACAAACTCAAATGCTCTCGGTAATTTATCCCTCCTGCTCCCCCTTGAATCTACTATTAAACTAATCAGTTCTTTTTTCTGCAGATCATTATAAGAGAGATTTGAAAAGCTCAGTGTGCTCCCAATACTCGCTGCCTGTTTTTTAGAATAATCTGTTAATATTACTTCCACTGATCTGTTATCTTTCCATTCTGAACCGTGTAAATGATAAATGTTAGGTTTTTCAATCTCGGTTTCCCGATTTTTGACGTAACGTGGGTCTCTGGCTGACTTTACGAGATTTTCAAACTCAGTGAAAAGTTCATTATAAATCAGATCTGAAATCTCTCTTGCCTCTGGAATTCCACTTTGATCCAGTTTCTGGATAAGATGAATGAATGCCCTGATGTTTCCAGAAATACCCATATTTGTCAGAGTGCTGGAAGGAAGGATTGACCTTATATCATCAAGAGTCCTCGATTTGAGAGCAGTTTCATATGCCTTCGTGGCCGAATCTTCTCCACCTGTCTGGAAGTCGGAAAGAGGATAATTCTCCCTCAGCTTTTCTCTGATAGATGGAATTGCATATGAATAAAAATCGAACAGTTTTTCCATTAAGGAGTTGTATTCACATTCAAATTTCAATGGAATACCG
>JAKARU010000236.1 GCA_021819225.1 Thermoplasmata archaeon | reverse complement strand
CCGGCTTAGATTCCTTAAAAAGAATCGGTGTTGGGACAGATGGTTTTTCTGTTGGATATATCCAAAAAAGGAATAAGAAGTTAGTTGGAGTAATTGGACTTGGATCTGTAGGATCTGCTTTGAGTATCGTAATGGGCTACTATTATGATGTGGTCGGTTATGATATAAAAGGTAACTATGACTGGAATAGAATACTAGATTGTGAATCTGTATTCATATGTGTTCAGACTCCAAAAGGAATAGACGGGAGACTTGACTGCAGTAGTGTGGATAATGTACTTGAAAAACTAAACAACGATAGTTACACCGGCATTATAGTAATAAAGAGCACTCTGGGTGCTGGATTTATGGATAGTGTAGCAAAAAAATATTCTGATCTGAAACTTGTGTATTCTCCTGAATTCATGAGTGAAAAGAATGCACTTCCATGGACAGCTTATCCAGATCGTATTGTGCTTTCCGAGGACAAGAAATTAATGGACTATGTTCAGGACCTCTACTCCTGGGCGGAAAGTGCTATCATTATAAGAACAGATTTTAGATCTGCCGAAATTGGAAAACTGGCGCATAATGCGTTAATTGCCTTAAAAGTTACTTTCACTAATATAATGGAAGCAATTTGTGAATCCTTTGGCGCCAATGTCGACGATGTAATGAAAATTGTCTACACAGATAGAAGAGTCGCAAACAGCGCGCATTTAGAACCACATAAAGGCCCATACGGTGGAAAATGCGTTCCAAAGGATACAGATGAACTAATAAATGCATTCGGGGATATGGCAAAGCTTCTGCAGGTTGTTGATGAAATAAATTCCAAATTAACTTTTAATGTTAAAAAATCCGATAAAAACAGGCAAATGGAGTGACTGCGTATGGATAAAATCGTTTTTCCCAATACCCCCAGAATAGTAGTTGTAATAAGCACAACAGGGAGGAGCTCACTTATCAATGTGGCACTACCCTCAGTATTTAAACAGATCAGATTACCGGACTTTTTATATGTGGTCGCGGATTTCAGTGTATACCTCCCGGAACAACGTATTTCTGAATTGAACATTGCTAACATTCCGGTTAAATTGCTAGTTAACACCAGGGAAAGGAACCTATCAGGTGCAATGAATTCAGTGTTTTCAGAAATGCTTATGGATGGTCTGGACCCAGAAAACACTTTCATGGCCGTGCTCGATGATGATGACTGGTGGGAGCCAGAATATCTGGATTCCTGCTACACAACAGCACTACAGACCAAATCAGACTGGGTGGTATCTGGGATAATCAGGCATGAAAATGCGTCTGCACAAGGAAAATATCTATCTATACCGGACACATTAACCTATAAATCTTTCCTCAGAGGCAACCCACACATTCAGGGCTCAAATCTTTTCATACGATTTTCAAAACTCCTTCTAGCTGGAGGATATGATGAAAATCTACCAAGCACCACTGATAGAGACCTGTGTCTTAGGCTGCTAGCGCTGGGAAATGTCAGAGTTATATCCATCAATCGGCATATGGTTCATTATCTTACATGCAGCAAGGGAAGGCTTTCTGAAAGCGGGACAGAAAAAAAATGCACAGGGCTTGAAAAATTCTATTACAAGTACAGGCCATTAATGGATATGGAAGATAGAAATCAATTCCTTGAAAGGGCTGAGAAATATTTTAATTGCAAACCATTAGCCAAAGCTGAAGCCAAAGTAAAGAATAACAAACCAGAACTTCTTCTGAACCCAGCTGAGGGGGAAATTCACATCGTTATTGGAGTAATAATATCTCAACTAGAATATTTAGATGCACTGGTTTCAGATATGGTAAGATTGAAAAAAAATGGAGTGAGCATTTCCTCTCTTGTAATCTCTGATAATGCCGGACTGGACAGCAATATAATTCAGGAGGATAAAAAAGAACTGGCCAGGAATGGTATACAATTGTATGTGATCAGTGCTGACGAGGCTAATATTTCTGCTGGTCGTGGCGACCTAGGATCGTACTATTGTAATGAAAAAAATAGAAAGGGAATAGCCTTTGGAAGGACAGTACTTCATAGATATACATATCTAGAATGCCTAAAGTACTCTGATCCCGTAGCATGGATAATTGATGATGATGTTTCAATACATAATTTCTACTGGGGCACATTGGATAATGAAATTCCAGAAAATGCAATTATGGGGCAAATAGGTCAATGGAAGAAAAATGGAATTAGTATCGTTGTTGGGAAGGTAGGGGGAGACCCCCCAATCCCAATTATGTCAACTGTCAGAACACAGTTACTTGATTTTTATTTTTATTTAAATTCTTATATCAAAGGCAATTCAATGTCTAATCGTGAAATGAAATTTATGGAATACAACGATATATCTAAAACAATTCCTGCTTATTTTTACGATTTCCCTGATACCTTTTTTGGCCATCTGGAAACACCTGCATGGAAATATCCTGGCTATACATCATCTGATCAACTTTATAGAAATGCGAAAATGATCCTGAGAAAAGCTGTATCAAGACCTGCATATTATCCTGTTAATGGAAATGAAACCGGTGAAACGTATTACTCCCCGAACGGTAAAGATTTTGGGCCTGTGCGAGGTGGCAATACTATCATTCTTGACATAGACTGCATGAGAGATTTCACAAACTCCTCACCTAGGAGTGGAAATGTTCCCTACAGAAGAGGAGACACTCTCTGGGTAGTTCTCAATAAGAGGCTCGGCCCTAGAAGGCCGCTGCAAAAAGCTAGGATAGTTATTTCGTCCCCGTTCATGCTTGTTCAAGATAGGAGAAATGATGAATCATCAGAACAAATGAGAGAAAAATTAGTTTCTGATGCTCTCGGATCAGCATTTGTGAGATCTATGGATGCATTTCTCCAGGAATGTAACAGGAAAATACCGCAACGCCAGGATTATTACCAATTTCTTGAGTTCAGTGGTCCGGATATTGAGAAAATTATTAGCACCATGCAATTGCATATTGATAA
>JAKARU010000235.1:1561-2993 GCA_021819225.1 Thermoplasmata archaeon | reverse complement strand
GTTTGTTGAAGCACATGCCAGATCATATGATGTAATGAAACAGTTCACTAACCGCGAGATTGGCGTGATATATGCAAATGGAGATGTTCAGTCTTTTGAGAATAAGGACCCAGGATTGAAGGAAGAGGTTGAATATGAACAGAGATATTCATTTTTTGATGCGTTAATACGCGGTGATATCCACTGGTATGTTGATGCTTGTGAGAAAATCGGTCACATCCATGGTAAATCTTCGAGGCCAGATCTGGAAAACAGGGTTGACTGGATCGGTGTCAATTATTACAGCAGAAATGTTGTGATCAGAACTGGGTCCGGGTATGAGAATGTTAAGGGACTGGGATATGATACAGGATGGATTTCCTATGAGAAATCCCTTGACGGAAGATCAGTTAGCGAGACAGGATGGGAAATCTATCCAGAGGGAATATATAATGTTATAATGAGTTATCATAACCGTTACGGCCTTCCCATGATGATCACGGAGAATGGAATGGCAGATGATAATGACAGATTCAGGTCCAGATATATTGTATCCCATCTTAAAAATCTTGAAAGGGCCATAAATGATGGGGCAAATGTTGATGGATACCTTCACTGGGCGCTCACCGATAACTTTGAATGGGGTAGTGGGTATTCAAAGAAATTTGGATTGATAAAGGTTGACTATACCACCAAGCAGAGGTACATCAGGCCAAGTGCACTTGTCCTTAAGGAAATAACTAAAAACAATGGCATTCCGAAAGAACTTGAATGGCTGGGAGAAGATAAATTCTGAAATTCATGGCCCGAAAAGGAATCCAACACCGCTCTGTGCAGCTTCCTCTTCATCCTTGATCTTTTTGTAGACAACAGAAGCTTCTTTTTCAGGCAGTGGCTTTACCATGTTTTCAAATAAATTATCAAGTTTTGGGAATATTTCTGCCTGTCCCTCCACAACCAGGATGATCTTTTCATCATATCCGAGTGTTGAACCATCCTTCTGGATAACTGTCTGTCTTCCCATAATGTCATCTGACAGAACCTTATCTATCAGCGATTTTTGATCCTTATTCAAGGCATATATCCTGAACATGATCCCATATTTTCCCGGTGACTTTAATGTTTTCCTTTCAAAAATAAGTAATTATTGCTTAAAATAAAGCAGGTAGCCTATTCCATATGACCACATTTTTCGTTATTGCACTTGAAGACAGTAATTTCTCCCTTTGCATTGTATACTGGCTCCATGGTTCCAACCATGCATACGGGGCATCTGAATTTGAATTTCTTGCTTCTATGGGACAGCAGGACCTCAGATACACTCTGTACAGAAAGATGTCTTGATAGATCAGTTATTGTAATTATTCCTAGCAGCTTATCATCTTTATCAAAAACAGCACACCTGCTCAGACCGTTATTTGCAAGGAAACTGGCAACATCCTTAACATCAGAT
>JAKARU010000235.1:0-1551 GCA_021819225.1 Thermoplasmata archaeon | reverse complement strand
CCCTGGGTATTGGTGTTCTCATGACTGATTTCACAAGAACCTCTGAAGCAGGCGTGTTCCTGAGAACAAATCTGTTGATTATACTTCTCTCACTGATTATACCAACATAGCGATTATCTCCATTGGTAACTAGAAGCCCGTACAATCCGTTATCATTCATCATCCTGACAGCATCAAACACGGTTGCATTCTGGTCTATAGACTTGAAGTTTTTCTGTACTATATTTCCAACTTTCATGAGTAATAATTTTATCTAATATTATAAAGACTTTGAAGGAAAACTGAACAGTTACCAAAAAGGTTCTTAAAAACCTCTGACTTTTATTTTCCCACTGAACGACTTATAAAGACGAACGGTTTTTCTTTCCCTGTCCACCGAATCCAGGAAGAACCTGTCAGTAGCTATATTCAGCTTTAAATCGTTTTTTATCTCTACCATCCCGTCTTGAGGGACTTCAGATACTATTGCATTTACCTCCTCTATCATCTGGCATATCTCATCTTTACATGGACCCTTCTTATGTGTAACATATATGAGAATCCAGAAATTACCAGCATTCCTGGAAATTGACTCGGGTATCAGAACTTTACCCTTCCCAATTCTGACCTCTTTCTCCTTATCCAGCCGGATCACCATCACTAAATATCATCCAGAATCATTAACTCTCTACTTTCAGTGATTCCCTCTTTTTAAGATCTCTTTCACAGTTAGGGCAGCATGCATACATTGTCCTACCATTCAGTTCAAATACCACGGTTGGCTTCTCCATTAGCTTTCCACAGTAATCACACCTGACATTTATGACTCTTCCGACGGTGTTGTTTAATTGCCTCATAGTTGCGAATTTAATATCGATGACCTCAATTCCCTGAAGCATGGGCAGAGATTCATAATATATTACAGCTAAAAATGATCCGTCAATCAATTCAAAGTGCTCTATCATTAGATCTTCATTCATGTTTAGAAGAGACTTAACGTGAAGTATCACAAGATCATTCTGATCTTCCTCTGTAAATATTGTAAAATGAGTTATTTTTCCTGAGTTAACAAGATTTGCAAGAGTTTTACTTGCGGTGATTCTGCTTATATTGAGTTCACCTGCCAGCTCAAGTATGCTTGCCCTTGAATTTTTTCGGAGTATATTTATCATTCTTTGCTCAATTTCCCTGGCATCTTTGTTCATAATGTAAAATTACTACTCATTACTTAAACATTATGTGAAGAATAAGCTTTTATCAACATCCGGAATACGTATCTATGGCAATAGATGTAATTTGTGGAATGAAAGTGAAGGAAGACACCAAATATGTAAGCGAATTCCAGGGAAAGAAATTCTATTTCTGCAGTGAAAGTTGCAAGAAGGAATTTGACAAGAACCCGTTAAAGCATAGCAGATAGGCGATCAGCAGTGCCTACGGATCCCGTCTGCGGTATGTTTGTATCCGAAGACAGTCAGCTTTATTCAGATATAGATGGAAAAAGGTATTATTTCTGTTCAAAATCGTGCATGGATCGATTCAAATCTCCAGAGACAGAAGCCGCGAGATTGA
>JAKARU010000234.1 GCA_021819225.1 Thermoplasmata archaeon | reverse complement strand
TTCGATATATTCCTGGAAATTTCGGTATTATCAAACGCAAATGCCGGGACAAGTAATATTGAGGCAAAGAGAATAACAAGTAAAATTCTGGGTCTCAAGTTTCTTCTAAGAGCAATAATAATTAACTTAGGGAATGACAACATCATAACATGAAAAATTACTATATAAAGCCCTATACAGTCAAAAATTTTACCGAAGGACAAGAGTCAGGCAGGTCAGTACAGGCATAAGTTCTTTTAAGAATGTAATAAATATTCCTGTCTTATTTTAAAATCAGTGTACCTCTGTTAGTTATAACATTCAGAATCAAACGAAGATGATAGTTACCGCCTGACCAGCAAAACATTAATGAAGATAATTATAAATTCAGATCTGGCATTATGAGGATATGGATGAGATGAGAAGGGATCTTATGGATCCCTTTCCCTGGTACGCAAGAATGAGGTCAGAAAACCCTGTATATTATGATCCGGAATATAAGCTTGTAAACGTTTTCAGGTATAAGGACGTCAAAGAAACACTTGGAAATTTCAATAATTTTTCGTCACAGTTCGGTAAGGCTTTTAATCCTGCAGGAGGACCCATATCTGAAGGCATCATAAACCTTGATCCTCCAAAACACACGAAACTCAGGAATATTGTCTCAAAGGCATTTACACCCAGGACAATTGAAAAAATGGCCCCACAGATCAGGGAAATAGCAGATAACCTCCTGAATTCAAAGAAGGGGCATGAAGTGGATATTATCAAGGGATTTACTTCTCCTCTCCCCATCACTGTTATTGCGACCATGCTCGGAATACCCCTGAAAGATATGGATAAGTTCAAGAAATGGTCAGATATAATAATTGGCGGTTCAGAAAGATCATTTACTGATTTTCCAAAGACCATAGAGGATATGACAAGATATTTCCAGAATCTTATGATCGAAAAGGAGAATAACCCTGACCAAAGTCTTGTTTATTCTGTATTGAATGCAGAAGTGGATGGGGAAAAACTGACAATGATGGAAAGTCTAGGGTTTTTTATACTTCTACTTGTAGCTGGAAATGAAACCACAACCAACCTGATCTCAAACGCTCTCCTTACATTCAATGAATATCACGGTACTTATGATGCCATACGTGGAGATTCTAAACTCATTCCACAGGCTCTGGAAGAAGTGCTGAGATACAGGAGTCCCGTGCAATCCATTTACAGGGTGGCAAGGGTTGATACGGAACTCAGTGGAGTTCCGGTCAGGAAGGGGAGCATAATGGTCCCATGGATCGGTTCCGCAAACAGGGACGAAAGTGTTTTTGAAGATGCCGATAAATTCATGATGGAAAGGAAGGATAACAGGCACATAGCCTTTGGCGAAGGTATCCATTACTGCCTTGGTGCCCCTCTGGCAAGGCTTGAGGCTAAGATAGCCATGGAGTGCATGACTGAAAACTTTGAATCATATGAAATACTCAGGGACAGGAAGATGATCCCTCAGGAAAGCACAATAGTGTATGGATTCAGGGAACTCTGGGTTAAACTGAATTAGGCATGAAAGCAATGAAAACAGAATCCTGTAATGGCATGAGAAATAGTGGTGCCCTATGATAACAACAGTAATATTTGACATGGATGGGACACTTCTGGATAGTGAAACCCTTTCAAGAATAGCAACGGATTATGGGTTTCAGGAAGTCTTCGGGAGAAAATTAACTGATGAGGAGCATTCTAAACTCATTGGAAGGCCGGTGCAGTTACTGATGAAAGAGTTCTATGATCAGAGGGGAGAAATAGCCTATATCAAGGGACGGGAATTTTTTGAGAAGCATTTAAAGAGTATATCTCCATTTGAAGGCGTCATAGAGCTGCTCAATTATCTCAGGGAAAGAAGAATCACGATGGCAGTGGTAACGTCAAGTCACCGTGATACAGCATATCTGTTGTTAACAATGACTGGCCTGATAGATTATTTTAATGCAGTTGTAGGCCAGGAAGACACGGTATACCATAAACCCGAGCCTGATCCAATAAACAGATGCATAGAAAAAATAGGTGCTAGCAGGGAAAACACCATATATGTGGGTGATCAGCCCTATGATATCATCGCTGCAAGAGCTGCAGGAATAAGAAGTGTAGGGGCAACGTGGGGAAGTGGAATAGAAGAAATTCTGAGGGAGCACAATCCAGACTTTATATGCAGAAATATGGACGAGTTCATTTCTGTGTTAAGGAAAGCCTAGTTGACAGTACTTCTTAATTTCTTGTAAACTTCCAGCATTTCAAACCCTTTTTCATATCCCATTCTTATCTCATTATAATTTAGTTTGGACATCACCTTCCTGACCTTTTTCTCATTCTGAAGGCCAAGTAAGGGTATTGAAATGAATGCTGCCGTTGATAGCAATCCAGTATTTCCAAAGGCCTTACTCATATTCTTAAGAAGTGGAAGAAGTATGCCAGATACATACTTTCTTGATTCCGGGTTCCTCATCATTGTTATTACAGCAGATGGGGCATCCTGTTTCTTGATCTTTCCCTGTATAAGCAGCCTGATTATTTTTTTGTGATTCTTCTTCCCACTTATCCAGCCCATTGCCATTATGAGAGTTTCTCTATCGGAATCGTCTTCTGCCTCCTCCAGTTTGCCTACCATTTCAGCCAGGTCCCTTGAAACTACAGCCTTAGACACGGCTACCAGCTCCCGTTCATCAGGTTTCAGGTTGAAATAATCGTTGAATTTTTCAGACCCTTTCATTGCAAATTCGTGATTTATCTTAGCATATGCAATCTTTGCCTTCTGGACGGTAATCTGATCAAGCAGGGACAAATCACTTTTTTTGGTTGATCCATTTTCAATTATTGTCTGAAGTATTTCACTGCTGGACCTTAAAAATTCATGCCTGTCATACAGTATACCATTTAATCTGTCAAGGTTATTGACCAGGAGAAGAGAAGAAGGTGTTGAGAAAGATTTTGCTGCCTCCCGTGCAGATGCAAAGAATTTTTCAATG
>JAKARU010000233.1 GCA_021819225.1 Thermoplasmata archaeon | reverse complement strand
TATAAGTTATTAATAATTATTTGTATACAAGGTCATTGGACGATATAGATCCGGAAAGGATAAAATCAGTGGATGATATTCTTGACTACACAGTAGCAAATTTTGAAAGTGACCCTGTAGCCAGTTATGGAAACAATTTATGGAGTTACAGGCAGTTTGAGGAAATGGTGAAATCACTTGCATCATCAATGATGGAGAATTTTCCTATGAAGAAAGGCCAGAGGGTTCTCATAATCCTGCCCCCAAGCTACCAGATGTTGCTTTCCTATTTTGCATTGTGGAGAAACGGAGTGAGTGCAATTCCACTTGATGTAAAGACCCCGCTGGAGTTGATAGATAAAATAGCAACAAGTGGGAAAATATCAGGAATAATCACATATGACTCCCTGTTTAGCCATATAAACAGGGATGAAACCTCAAATATATATAACATACTTACCAGCTCCAGTGAATTCAGGTCTATAACAGCAAGAAGAAATCAGGATATGGATGATTACAGAATAAGGGGCACCAGACAGAGAGCAGTAATGGAAGAAATGTGCTATGATGAAGCTAAAGAAGGGGAGCATATTGACATATTCACTGACATAGCCATATCTGAAATACAGTGGAGAAAGGATTCATCATTCACCTTCCTGAATTATACATTCAAGAAAGTAATTTCGGCACTGAAGCTAACAATGGATCTCTTTCCATTGAGACGGAACCAGGCATTTGCAATCCAGAAAGAACCCACATCATGTCCCGATGTGATTGAAGAACTCATTATACCAGTCTTAATGGGGCAAAGAATAGTAATGGTTGAAAATTTCAGGGCAAACCTGGAAAAAATAATAATGAGAAACGATCCAGAAGAAGGGATTGCACTCTGGTTGAATATGCACGGTTTCATGGCTTTAAGGGAATTCAGAGAGTCTACAATTGAAAAAATATCCATAATCCTTACAAATTTTCAATGGAACAGGAATGAAATCAGCTTTCTGGGTAAGAAGCAGTCTTCCCTGTTCTCCATTATGGGATATGAGGGAATCTCTGTTCCTGTAATCTCAAAACAGTTCATTAAGGAGGGGGCCGGTCAGAGCAACTTCATATCCAGTGACGCGGAAAAGGCAGGTATTTTAAAAATTCCAGATATTTACATTTGCGACAAATATGAGGACGAGGAAGAATTCTATTTAATTGAAAGCATCAATGTGGATAATATGTCAATGAGGGATACTGAAAATGAATCCATATATTTACACAGAGGAAGGTCAATTCCAGTAAATGAAATGATGAATTTTTTTGAGAATCAAATTCATGTTAAAAAGAGCACATTTACCCAGGATAAGGAAGACTGGAGAAAGATCGATATTATACTGGACAGTAAAATCAACATTCCAGCAAAAATTAATATAAATGATGAAGCCCCTGATACGTTTTTACCTGTCAGGATTCTTACGTCCCCTCCATGATAAACCATTGGAGTTTTAGTGCTTCCCTCAAACTCCAAACAACATTATAAAACGTGATTAAAGAAACTCAATCAACTGTAAGCTTCTTTATTCTATCTGCTATCTTATCAAGTTCATCCCTGTTTTCCTTCAACTTTGTGCTTCCATTTGCCTTTATGTCTTCCAGGAAATTGACCAACCCCTTGATTTCATCAATAGCCTCATCAAAATTCCTTGGAGAGTTTCCAGAAAATGGATTATGCATATGCCCCATCCCAAACCAGTTGTCTGATTCCTGTGTAAGGCTGTAAGCTCCGGAAGAATCTTTCTTGATCATATTCTCATCCACCATCTTCTGAAGCATTGGGTATAATGATCCCGGAGATGGTCTCCACATTCCGAATGTCATTTTCTCAACTGAATCCATTATCTCTGCGCCATTCTTAGGCCCACTTCTCAGCACTGCGAGAATAGTGAACCTCAAGTCTCTTCTTTTACCAAACATATTTCCCATCATAGTTATCATATCGGTTATCCGATATCGATATATAAACATATTGTATAAGATATCTTCTTAAAAACAGTACAAATGAAGTGTATACTATTCATCTAAAAATAGGGAAATTCATTATTTTCATTCTATGAAGTGAAAAGCATTACTTTCAAAGAAATGTTAATTAGCCATTTTCATATATTAAGGCATGGGTATGGCATTCGTGCATTGAAGACCATAATTTTCATTAAAAAGGGTTGAAGAATATGAATGAAGGGAGCGAAACAAAGGAAGAATTGAGAAGAGGGCTCGAAGGTGTAATAGCGGCAGAAACCAGGATAGGATATGTAAATGGATCTGATGGGAAACTTTTTTACAGAGGATATGAAATAAACAGTCTTGTAGAGCAGAGCAATTATGAAGAAGTATCCTATCTTCTGCTTTACGGTCGCCTTCCAAAAAGAACGGAATATGAGGAATATGTAAAAAGATTGAGGGGAGAGATGCCACTACCGGACGAAGTCCTCTCACTCATAAAAGCCATTGGTGGAAGGACACACCCCATGTCAGCACTGAGAACCGTAATTTCCTATCTTTCTGTACTTGACAGGAAGGAATCTGAAAATTCTGTTGAAAACCAGGAAAGGATTGGTATAAGCCTGATTGCAAGAATGCCATCCATAGTTGGTGCTATAAACAGGGTATATTCCGGTAAGGAAATAATAAGATCAGATCCGGAACTGGGATACGCTTCAAATTTCTTTTACATGTCAACCGGTTCAAGACCAGATCCTGTTGAGTCAAAGATAATGGATACTGCTCTAATAATACACGCAGATCATGGTATGAATGCATCTACTTTTTCGGCACTTGTTACGATCTCAACCATGGCGGATATGTACTCTGCCATCACCTCTGCAATAGGAACTTTAAAGGGACCATTGCACGGCGGAGCTAATGAGAGGGCACTAAAAATGATCCAATCAGTGGGAAGTCCAGAAAATGCAGAGAAAGCACTCAAGGCAATGACAGATAAAGGAGAGCGTGTGATGGGATTTGGGCATAGG
>JAKARU010000232.1 GCA_021819225.1 Thermoplasmata archaeon | reverse complement strand
TATAGTCACCCAAACCTGTGCTATCTAAATCTGTAATTGTTAAACCCGCAGATGATGCTGCCTGCTTTACCACAGATTTGGCGTAAAAGAACTCTACGAAATTCGATCTCCTTACTCTGGATGATCCTCTCTTTTCATTAACACTTTCGGAAGGGTCAGCATCTAAGGTATAGAATCTGTCAAGAAAATAGGCGATTGAAGGAAGCTGGTAAAAACTTATTATCAATATACCTCCACTCTTCAGGTATCCGGAGAGATTTTCAATGGTTTCTTTCATGTTCTGAAGGAAATTCAACACGCGTACCATTATTATTACGTCGAAGTATCCTTTTCTGAAGGGTAAAGAATTTATGTCAGCTTTTATCGTCAGAATATCTGAGTGTGATAAATGGATTTTTTCCAGGAATTTTGTCTCCAAATCGACTGCATAAAGCTTGTCTGAAACTTTCTTCAACTCATCCAGCAGTCTTCCTTCTCCACAGCCAACCTCCAGTATATTTGTTGGCCTTCTGCCACCAAGAAATTCCATTATGATTGACTTTTCAATTTTAGAGACTTTTTCACGCCCATTCCAGAGGGAAGTGAAATCCAGGTTTGAAAAATCATTTGGCATTTATTGATCATGAACAATCACAATATATCCTTTGGCCGAAGTTCTGCATATGTTACATGGAATGTTCTTGTTAAGGGTGTTAATTCACAAGGGAAATAAGGACCAGGGTTAATATTAAAAATAGAATTTATAACATTATTCAAAATGGTTCAAGGTTATACTTTTCCAAGGGGATGGCAATGATCCGAAACTATAGTTTAGCTGATAAATTGGATTACGGGTTGTCTGATCTATCTTTAGGTTTATCTAAAACAGGTAATAGCGAGTCTCAGAGATTTTATATATTAATTTGACGTTAAGCAGCTGGAATCCATAAATTTTCTAGAGAAAGAAAAATTTGAATTGTTATTCAGCAGGTGGAGGAGGAATAGATGAATATTGAACTGGATGAACCAACCAGCACTTTACTGGGGGAAAGAATCGGCGTTGCCTATATAGGCATAGATTTGATCAGGATTCTGGGAGCGACGATCTCCAATACTATAAGGTTTCTTAGATAAATTGACAAACTTTGTCATTATATTTTGTGCTATTAATTTATGAAACCCATATTCTCTTCTTCTACATTACTCCATAAATATTTCAATAGTTTATCACCAGGTTTAATGTATCAACATACGCAAAGTCATTGGTGTTTATTATGATCATCGAGTAGCTGTTTCCACCTGTTACTGTATGTATTTTTGAGTTTCCAGAACTAAACGTTCCACCTTTTGATTTTTCGTATGAAGAATTGACCCTGTCAATCTCACCAGGGTATATTGCGAGACCGTAAGGTTCAGTTGAGAAATATTTGTAAATAGGATTCACAGTAATTCCAGTTTTCAGTGTACTTGTGCCTTTTAGGAACTGGCCCAGAGATGTCTGATTTACTATAAAGATCCAGAGAGTGTCATTTATGATCTTATGCACACCAACGCTGATTGGATAGGGTTTATATGTAGTTAAGTGGAAGGATGGGATCATTGTCCTGGATGCCGTGAAATTCATTACATATATTGACGTCGGATCCATTGATACGTTTGTTATGGTAATTTCAGATCCATTCATCGATGCGCCTTGTGGAAGCCCATAATGGACATTTGCAGAATACCCGAATATGGAACCTGAATCCATATAGATGGCGGTTCCCGAAACTAATAGAATCAAAGGAATCATTATTACTAAAGCAATTCTCAAGTTACCCATAATTCACCCCTTAAGAAAGCTCCTGACTTTTCTGCTGGAACCAGTCTTGTCTAGGACAAAGTGATTCCATTTTACCCACAGATCTTAATCTATGTTTACAGAAGTTTTTCTCTTTTCTTCCATTGCTAAAACATGAACTACATTCTTATTAATATTGTGGTATTACGGTAATTGTTTTGACTAGTTACCATTCAGTACACAACTGCCCCAGGGATATGGCTGTCGAAACAGCATATATATAGGTCTATATAATTCTATATATTTTCAAATTAGTGACACTAAAAACGAGATTCCCTTAGGGAAAACAGGGTCCAGCAAAAAATACTATCCTGCGTAAGGTCTCCAGCGTCAGATAGCGGTAATACGGTAGTCAACTGCCAACAGCTAACGCAAGGCGGTGTCCGCTTCGAAGTCTTAAATGCCTACCCATATAACACAACGGAAGTACCAGAACCCTTTTTTGATCTGAACGGACATTATACTATCTAAGCACTATGTTCAAGGATGTCAGCAAATCGATATAGTACGAGAAGACATACACCCGGTACCTCCTCAGGGAATCCTACAGTAATAATGGAAAGGTAAAAAAAGGAACCAATGAAAACATTTCACACTGTTCTCATGGAGAGATACAGGCAATAAGACTTGGCACTGAAATATAAAGGTAATATATCCGATGCTCTAAAGGGCAGTGTTGATATACAGACATCAAAGGGACTCTCGATAGGTTCGGTGTATTCGCTGTTCAAGGTGGCACGGGATCTCGCGGCATAGTGAAGGTTTTAGGCAATACAGAGGAAGAGAAACGTGCATTGTGGATGATAGTTGCCAGACTCATTGAACCAGGATGAAGTTTGAAATGAAACTTTCAAATAAAAGCGAATTGTGTTGTAATACTGCAAAGACTGGATCAATGATTGAGCTGCATAACATTTCAAATTTTTCTTTCTTTAGAATGTTTATGAATTCCACCTGCTTAACGTCAAATTAATATATTAAAAACGTACTCAAGTTTAATCCTGTCAGGGTCTTCAAAAAATAATGAATATTCATCCTCTCCACCTGCGTTTGGAAACCTTTCTTCATATAGCAGATGGACTCCTCTATTTTTAAGGTCTTCCCTGAGTTCGTCAACTTTCTCTTTTGAAGGGGCGTAAAATGCCAGATGATTGAGACCGATGTTCCTTCTATTGAACATGTGAT
>JAKARU010000231.1 GCA_021819225.1 Thermoplasmata archaeon | reverse complement strand
CGAATCAGTTATGGGGATTCATACATGCTCTACAGCGTTGAAACGATATCATGAGGTCAAAACTAACGCGTTAACAACTTTTTGGATAACAACATTACCCGGTGATGATATTTTGTAGGGATACAACCAATAGTGAATAAATTTAACACTGGAGAATGCTAATTGGATATGGGATTATTTGGAAACCGCAATTTGATAATACTTAGATTTTGGCTTTAATATGAATTTACATAAAAATAAGGTCAATTCCATATATATTTATATACATAATATATACTATCTTACAGTATATGGATAGAAGCATATTAAATAGTCTCAGGGAGAGGCTGTTGGATCGAGGTTCATTACGCAATTTACCGGAAAGGACTCTTATGGAGTCAATCATCCTGAACACCTGGGGAACCAATTCATTAGAGGGGAATACGCTAACACTGAATGAAGTTACAAGAGTAATTGAAACCGGGATTACCGTCCCAAACAGACCAGTAAAAGATCTAATGGAAACTGTTCAGCTTAGTGCAGCATTAGAGGAGGTAATAAGGGGAAAACTAAGTGAGGTCAATATGGAAGATGCATTGAATTTGCATGAGATGATATTTCACAGGATACTTCCAGATGCAGGGAGATGGAGAACGGTTAATGTAAAAATATCTGGCTCGAAGCATTCCCCGCCAAGAGTCGAAAAACTCCTCACCCTTCTCAAGGTATGGGAGAAGCAGTATGTGGAAATGGAAATGGCCCGCAGAGATGTCTTTTACCAGGCTGCTCAGATGCACTTTGGACTTGAATCAATCCACCCATTCTCAGATGGAAATGGGAGGGTCGGCAGATTATTGCTTAACATGCATTTCCTAAATCACAACTGGCCACTGGTACACATTCTTCCGCATGATAGGAATGTATACATGGATGCCCTTGAATCTGCACATACCGGTGGAGTGGAAAAACTGACAGAGTTCCTTAAGACAAATATGGCAGGATCACTTCTTTTTGCCCTTGATCTGGCTGGATCTGAGGAAGATAGGTTATTGACATTAAACGAAGCCTTAGGCGCTTTTCACAAGGATTATTCAGCAAAATACCTGGCACTCAGAATTAAGCAGGGTGAACTTCCAGGGATCATGATAAACAGCAGGTGGATGACAAGCCTTACAGCATTGCGTCTTTATGGTGAAATAAAGGGTAGAGTTTGATATTAACACTGCTCCCTCATAAAACGATTTACAATTTCAGTCTTAAATTTTCAAATAATAAACGAGCACCTATATCTTCATAATAACAGGGGAGAGCCAAGAGCAATCATGGCCAACTACTCGCATTGTGAAGACCTGAACATCTCTGGAGGGCAATTATTCAAGAATTTTTGTTCGCAGTCAACGCTTAGAAGTTTTCAAATCTTCTTTCTAGCCTTATGTACTTCGTGAGAGTACTCCAGTTGCCCACCCCCTTGAAATGAGTAATTTTCCGAATAGTCTGGGAAAGGTTTATTTTTCTTAGTTCTAATTCGAATTGGCCCGGATTTGGAAGCTATATTTACTTTGGTGAATACTATCTGATTAAAATTTTCTAAGGTAACCAACACATCACAACTCTAGAATCCCATTCGATATCATTCTGTCAATACAGAGTAACACTAGGTTATATTCCCATCTCTCTTTCTTTGCATATTCCATGGGATCAATACTGTCGTGGTCTTTCAGATATTCGTTAATTTCCGCTGTACATTTTTCGATGTCCTTCTCTGGATAATCAGGTACAGTCATTGGCTGGATCTCTATTCCGCCCTTCATCAGAGTGTTTAATATCCTTTCAAGTCTCGTAACCCTTTCCTGCAGATCCTTGATGCTTGTCTCTCGTTGGTTATTCTGTTTAGGCTCAATATCTAGATAGCGTAACCACCTTATAAGAGCACCATTTAAGTTTTCTTCAGTAACAAGTTCTCCCAAGGGAATTTTCTCCTTATTGTCTCTATGTGGTTGAGCATAACATGAATACGTTTAAATCGACCCCCTATTTATTCGAATTAACAACCTCTACCATCCTTTTGAAGGTTGTCGGTTTATCACATAGTAGAGTAACAGTTTCGTTACTTCGCTCCTTTCTAGATCTGTAAAGAAGAAGCACATCTTCAGCGTCCTTTCCTTTATCATCTAATAGGTCAATATGGATTTGACTTACGGTAATATGTCCGAATTCCTCCTCAAGAGTTTTTAACAGGTCTTCATTCAGTAAAGAAGCCAAGGAAAGTCCATGTATTAAGCCTCCAATTTCCTCTACTCTTTTTTTCGCCATCATGTGAGATAAAACTTACACGTATAAATATTATTGTTGTTATTGCTGGAAGATGCATTCAATTTATTTTTGATGCAATCAATCCGATAGTAAGATTTTTTCATTTTAAAATCATTGATTAGTTTGGTCAGGTTTCATCTATATGCAAGATCGCTCTGAGGGTTGCTTTCCTCTGCCCTTAATTTATTTCATATCTCATCAGGATAGGTTTGATTTTACTTTGCATATTCCATTTGATCAATGGTGTCGTTGTCCTTTATGTCTACGTAATTCCCTTTGATATATTTTTCTATATTTTTTTCTGGATGATGAGGCATAGTCCTTTGCTTAAATCCTGTTCCAGTCAACAACTTAATATTTGATAACTGTTGCTCCCCATTTGTATCTATGGTTACTACGGTACAGAACTATGATGACCCAAAGCAGAAGCTGAACAGTCTTAAGATCCATTCAGGAGAATTATATATAGATCTTATATCAGGACTAATTGGTTCTTACTCTCCCTAGACAGCGGATAGAGAATCCTTGGTGGAAACCATTGAAGTTCTTTCTGATGCTGATTTACTGGAAGGAATTGCAAGTAGGCTTAAGGATATAAAAGCTGGAAGAATTAAAACAAATGATCGGATTTTTATGAAGTAACTCTAATAATATTTTTTTGCGTCATTCTTTGTGGAGGATCGCTGTGAGTGTTGCGTTTTCGTGTTCCTGATCAAA
>JAKARU010000230.1 GCA_021819225.1 Thermoplasmata archaeon | reverse complement strand
TCTTATGGATGCATTTCTCCAGGAATGTAACAGGAAAATACCGCAACGCCAGGATTATTACCAATTTCTTGAGTTCAGTGGTCCGGATATTGAGAAAATTATTAGCACCATGCAATTGCATATTGATAAACGTGTCAGGCAGATTCTGTTGAATTTATGGAGAATTAAAGGGTTGATTATATCCATAAGGTCATTAATAAAACAAATGGGCTGTGCCCTAAGTAATGATCCTTTTCAAACAGATAAAATCTACATAATTAATGATATGTGCACAAGGATCGAAAAGTTATTTTCTGAAACAGAGATGGACAAAATTATCTATCAGATAAAAAACTTCAGCAGAGAGGATGTTACTGATTACCTTCAGAGTCTCTCATCCTCCTGCAGGCTATTTAGTGATTCTTTACCCATCCGCTATTCAGAAAAAAATAATATACAGGTAAAGTCCACAATAATAGAAACCTTTAATTCCGGTAATCTTCAACATATTGGAACCGGGAAGGAAGGAATAGTATTTTCAGATGGTCAGTTTGTGTATAAATATTTCCATTACGGGAAATTTGCAATGGACAACCGAGAATTGAAATTCCTGAGTAGCAATCTATCCGGAAAAAGATTTAAAGGAATTGCCAATCTTTGCAATGTTTCTACAGCTGGAGGTTTTCTAATCTTCAAGGGAGAGTATGTTAATGGCAAGCCTTACCATGGTGGGAAGGTCCGGCAGCTGGCTTCTCTTCTTAGGGAATGTAAATCTAATGGGATAGTTATAAAAAATATAGCCCCCAAAAATCTTGTGGACACTGGAAGGGAAGTAAAGTTTGTTGATCTGGGACGAGATCTTGAATCCTACACTCCGGACGGTTTCAAAAAAATGTGCATGCGGGCATATCTATCATTTAGATGGTATTTCAGACCAGATATACATGAATTGCTCCACAGAACAAACCTTAGTAGCGACATGCCGGAATTATTCGGATTCCAGTATTTTCTAGATTTGATGCAGGAAGTACAGACAGGTGACATGTCCGTACCATTTGCTCTAGGAGAAATGTCTAATATTAAAAATATGAATATTATTGATTATGGTTGTGGAAATGGTCAGATGGCTGATCAGCTGGCTGACAATAACCATGTATCAGTGTATGATATAGATATGTCAAGATTTTACAAAAAGCACCATGGTTCGGGCAGACTGAAGATACTGAACAGAGAAGAACTGAACAGAATTTCCGGGCAACAAGATAGATTTGATGAAATTCTAATGAGTCTAGTTCTGTGCACAGTTGATAACCGCGAGGTGAGGGAAATACTGGCAGATGCCAGGACACTTGTTAACGACAGCGGGGAAATCTCTGTGGTCATATGCAATCCGTTCAATGTAAACAATATCGAAACTGCAAACCATGTGAAACGTGGCTATATCGGTGGATATCATGATCTATTCGAATATGAAAAGATTATGAAAATCACCGGGAACACAAGACATGAATATCACAGGCCACTTGACTGGTATATTAGAGAACTAAAGAGGGCAGGCTTTATGCCGTATAAATTTTCAGAAAGTTCAGGCGCCAGCTTTGATTTCCTTTCACCTGGCTCAGAATATCTGATGATCCATGCACATTCCGTCAGTAATCCAGAAACGCGGGCTGTATCACTGATGATCACCGCCTCACCTATGGAGTGGAGAACTATAGGATTCCAGATAAGGCATATTGTTGGCCAGCTGGAGGGACCCGAAAAATTCATTGAAAAATACGTAACTACTGATCATGCAACAAAAGATTTTGCCAGGCAGTATGATACTGCGAATCTGGAAGCATTCGATCTGGAATTGGAAAAGCTACGGAGTGATGGTGTAATAGATTTTGTTATTCACGCACCGGAAAATCCAGTGTCAAAGGAAACTATTGCCGAACAATGGTTCGGACAGAAATGCACAGAATCAAGATGTGCCAATGGTCAACCAGTTCTTACTATACTTGATGGATTCAACCACGCAAATTCCAGATATTTGCTGCAGATGAATTCTGACGTCATTATATCACGAGATGGTACAGACAAATCCTTTCTAAAAGAAATGATAAATGTTTTGCATGATAATAAAAATGCGGTGACAGTATCTTTCCCGATTCCCAATCGTGAAAAAAATATCTTTACATCAGGCAACGGATCAGCAAAATGGAGGACAGAGGTCAGGAATTGCATGCTTGATATGGAGAGGTTTATTTCGCTTTGTCCTTTACCCAACAGCCTGAATAATAATAGTATTCTGGAATATCCATGGCACAGGGCACTTGACTTGAAATTAAAAATGGATCCTGGAGACTCATACCGTGGTTCAACAGGAAATGCATGCTTTGTTCATGTCCCAAATTCCAAGAAAAAGGATATAAATTTCTGGTACAATGCTGTAAAATATCATGAGAATCATAGTCCACGGAATGAACAGATAGGATTTGTTGATCTGAATGCTATGCAAATACAGGATGTTGTCGAAACTAGGGACGAAGAAATGATAGTAATTGTAAAGGGAAGAGATATTCCAATCCCAAAGATCAGGAGATGCTTAAAATCCATACTCGAACAAGATTTTCAAGAATTTTCTGTTTTATATATTGACGCGGCTTCCAACAATGGCTCGGATGATTACATGCAGTATATTGGCAAGGAGCTATTTCCTGGAAGGATAACACTTTTCAGAAATTATTTCCCTCTTACTTCAATGGAGAATTTATTTATTGGGATAAGAAAGATATGCACAAATCCGCAATCAATAATAGTTTTGCTGGATGCTGATGATGCATTGGCAAGGAAGGATACACTTTCACTGGTTAGATCCAGATATGACAATGGGTCTGATCTGACCGTTGGAACTATGTTAAGAACTGATAAATATAAGGAGTACCCAGTTAACTTCCATAACCCTAGATTGAATCGTGGAGGCAATGTTTGGCAACATCTCAGAACATTTAGGAAGTATCTTTTTGATTCCATACCTGAAGATTATTTTAAAAGA
>JAKARU010000229.1 GCA_021819225.1 Thermoplasmata archaeon | reverse complement strand
AATATTTGTAAAAAAGCGGGTTTTCCTTCAACTTCGAAAGTGATTCCCTCATGTTCGATGGTGAAACGTCCACTCCTCTTTTTTCCTCAAGAGATCCCATCAGGAGCCCTGAAATTACGTAAGAACCCGCGGCAGCAAAGAAAGGTATGACTATATCACTCCTGACAGCGCCGGTAAAAAGGAATGTCATCACTATAAGAGATAGTATAGTTCCAATTGAGCTTAATATATTTATTATTGACAGAAACCTTCCCCTTACCGAGGAATCCGTCTGGTCAGCAATCAGCGAAAACCAGTTGACTGTTATGAGGGATGCAAACAGTGAGATTGATGCATATACAACTATCAGCTCTATTGGTGTGTTGATCACACCCATCATATACCACAGGAAAGCCAGCATCGCGCTTCCTATTACCAGAAAGGGTCTGCGCTTTCCCACCCTGTCACTTAACTTTCCCCAGAGAAGCTGTCCGCCATTGGAAACCGCATTTGATGAAGATTGGAGCCAACCCATCAGTACTGCCGATGCTCCAAGATAGACTCCGTATACGCCTACGAAAGAGCTTGCGGCAGTTGCACCTGCGGAAACAACAAAGGATCTTATGGAAATCAGGGTCTTGTTAAGCATTTAAATTATAACGCCGTGAGTTTAATGGAGTGGAAAAATGTTTCTAATTTCTATGCCGGGTTCGATCACAATTATCCTGATCACAGCCAGAGCAGATTTTATGATCGCAAGGGAAACAACCTTTATTATTCTTGTTTATTATCAATGAGAATGGCTTATCTGTTATACCCGGATATTTTCAAGGATAAGGTAGCGTTCACATCAGAGGATAATTTATGGATTTATGACAGATCCGATAAATCCTGCAGGCTGGTCCTCTCGAATTTTGGCACAATTACGCACCCGCGGTTTTCACCCGACGGAAAAAAAATTGCATTCAGGTGCACCAAGGGTTCGGACACGCCTGTTTCTGAGGTTTATGTAATTTCAGAAGACTCCGCTGAACTGAAGAGGATAACATATTTCGGGACAGGAATGACCGATGTTGTATGCTGGAGGGACAATCACAAACTAGTTGTAATTTCGGATGAGGGATCGCCTTTTACTAGAGAAACAATTTCCTATCTCTTCGATACGGAAGATCTTTCGTATGAGCCAATGAACCTTGGTCCAGCATCTGCTATCATTTATTCGGACCATGGTACATTTCTTGTCAGGGGCCTTCAGGACTTAAATTACTGGAAACACTACAAGGGCGGCTTACGGGGTAAGGTTTATTTTGACAGAGGAAACAAGGGTGATTACAAACTGTTTCTCCAGATTGATTACACAGTTGATTCGCCAGTTTATTTGAAAAACAGGTTGTATTTCCTCACAGATACCGACGGCAACTCCAACGTATATTCAGTCAACCTGGATGGAAAGGATACGAAACAGCACACTAAATTCAGGGATTTTTATGTGCGAAACTTGAGGAGTGATGGCAGCCTGCTGACATTCCACAAGGGTGGGGAGATCTTCCTGCTGGATCCTAAGAATAATAAGACTGAAAAATGCCCGATTACACCCCCGCTGACCAACAACCTCAAAGAGAGACGGTTCATCGAAAATGACAAATTCATGGAGATGTTCCACATTTCACCGAATGGACAGGATTCTGCATTCATAATCAGGGGTCAGGCCTTCAGGATGAATTCCAAGGCAGGACCGGTGGAAAAGATCAATGCCAATCTAAAAGGAAGAACCAGGCTGGTTAATTTCAACCCTGATGGAAAATCAGTTTACTTCGTTAACGACGCCAGCGGTGAAGACGAAATATATGTTTCTGGAATTGAAGGGAAGGACAAGAAAATCCTGGGAAATTTTGGAACTTTAGAAGGGGTCACCCCATCACCAGATGGCAGGAAATTAGCCGTATCAAATAACAGAAACCAATTCGGAATACTGGATGTAAGATCCGGAAAGTTTGATTTCGTGGATGAAAACACATTCGGTATTATAGACGAGGCTGCCTGGCACCCCTCTGGAAACTATGTCGCAATCTCCTACCCCGGCAACGGATCGCTCAGTCATATTGAGATTGTAAATGCAAAGACCGGGAAGAAAACGACTGCAACTTCACAGGACTCAATTGACTATTCGCCATCATTCGATTCCACTGGAAAATACCTCTATTACATTTCTGAAAGAGCACTGGATCCAGTCTATGACAAGATAGTTTTCGACCTGGGGTTTCCAAAGGCAGCCAAACCATATGTCATAACGCTTGACAAAAACGAGCCAGACCCTGTCTGGGCAAGGCAAATGGATGAAATACCCTATGAAGGTGGAAAATCCGTCTCCGAAATAGATCTGGTCGGTCTGACAAATAGATCCAGTGAGCTTCCGGTCGATGTAGAGGAATACCACAGGATTGTTGGCCTTTCTGACTCAGCCCTAATGCTTAAATTTCCTGTCGAAGGAGTGATTAAGCAGCAGAACGGAGGGCCGAGGTCTGATGGTAGCCTGGTACATTTTGATCTCAAAACAGGGAAGGAAAAGATCATTTTCACCAAGATTTCTGATTTCAAGGTATCGAAAGATGAAAAGAAGATAATGATACGACGGGAGAACCACTTTACAGTCGAAAACCTTAGCTCAGCACTTAAGAATCATGTCGCCTCAGGAGATTCAAAGGAGGAAAAGGAGGGCAGAACAGAGATAGACCTGAAGAGGATAAAGTGTGATATATTGCCCGCTGAAGAATGGCGGCAGATGTTCTTTGAAACCTGGAGGCTCATGAGGGAAAATTACTGGAAGGAGGAAAAGATAAGCAAATTCTGGGAACAGGTCAGGAAGAAATACCTTCCGTTAGTTGATTTGGTATCCTCCAGGTACGAGATGTCCGATCTGTTGAAAGAGATGCAGGGTGAAACCGGGACATCGCACAGCTACGAGCGAGGCGGTGAAATTTACCGTTCCTCTTATCCAAAGATAGGAAAACTTGGGTGCTCCTTCAGATATTCACAGGCAAAGTAT
>JAKARU010000228.1 GCA_021819225.1 Thermoplasmata archaeon | reverse complement strand
CACCAAAGTCAGATGCCCCTCTATAATTTTATGACCTAAGTGCCTACTTCAAGATCATAGGAAACTTCACCGGTTTCCAACTTCTTTATTACTTTTCTATGAACCCACTCTGGGATTACAGCTTGAGAATATGATTTGTAGAGAGCTTCTCGTTCCTAGTTTAAAATACATATGGATTCCTTCAATTCATCTTCTGAAATACGCTCATCTGGTATATCGACATGACTTTCCGCAGTTAAGAATTTGAAATAAGGGGATTATTTAAAAGAATAATTCGCTAAAAAGTACATTTATCCCCAAGAACATTCAGAAGTTTGAGAACAATTTTCTGTTTCCCATTCAAGCCGGTGAAAAATGTCCTGACGAACTCTCCTTCACTTAGAAGGAGGAATATTTCTATATTATCGAAGAGTTCAAGCATCCTAGAACTTGTTGGTGACTCAAACTATCCCTTCCAGGTATATGGTAAGAGGCTATCTTTTCCTTTTCATTCCCAGTCTTACTTTCCATAAGTGACTCAATTTGCAGAACCATGAAGTAGAGTAAATGAGGTCCTATGTCCTTGTGGCCCCATTCAGGCATAGTGCAACAGTAAAATAAGTAATAACATTATAGTCGTTTATGTACATACCTGACTACTTCAAGATCGACAATATTGACACAATTTTGGATTTCATAGGGGAGAACAGTTTCGCCCTTCTCCTCTCACCTTATGGAGAAGATGTCCTCAACACACAGATCCCAATACTATATGAGAGAAGTGATGAAAAAATTACACTTTTTGGACATATGTCAAGGGAGAACCCCCATTGGAAGGCTGCAGAGGGCAAAAAAGCTACTGTGCTTTTTCTCGGTCCCCACCAGTACATATCTCCAAGATGGTACACAATTGAAAAATCCGTTCCGACGTGGGATTACATGACAGTTAAGATGACCGGAATCCTGAAGATTGTAGACAGGGACCAGACCAATTCCATACTCCTTAAACTTTCCCAGTACTTTGATCCAGAATGGACAGAAGAGAGAAAGGAACTTGAGGAATATTACCAGAAGATGGTCAACGAGATTGTTGCTTTCGGAATCGAAGTTGAAGAAGTCTATGGGAAATGGAAACTTAGCCAGAACCGCCCGGTCGCTGACCGCAAAAAAATAATTGAAAACCTCGTAAATTCAGGTAACCGCGAATCGGAGGTAGTTGCCAGAATGATTGAAAAATACTCCATGAAAAACAGTAAACATAATGAGTGAATGTTTGAATTGCAATTTACGATACCGTCGTTGAAATTGTTTTAGATATCATCTCTCTCCGGACCCAATTTCTGATATGGATGCCTTTTCAGTCCCCACACTGTCCAGATCGGGTTTCTTCTTTAAAACAGACAGAACAGCTGCGAAGACAATTCCTATTATGACTGCCGCAATGATCGAGTATGCACCGATATTATCGGGAGAAGACGGAAATGGAACAAATTCTCCATAGATTGCGAAAGCATAAACAATTGTAGCAAGTAGAGGGCCAAGTGCAAGAGGGAGTAACCCCTTGAGCTTGAGTTTCATTGTCTTCTTACCATATATGGGAAGAGAGAAATTAGCCAGAATATGTACTATGTAAAGAACAACTCCATTGACTGCAGTGATTATAGTGGCTCCTATGAAAGGTCCAAAAATCAAACCACCTACAAGTGTCAGTGCAACAATTATCAGCCATTCAACTAGTATAACCTTATTTGGTGAACCGTATTTCTTATGAACTGTTGCCATTGATTTTGGAAATATAATTCCATCCCTGGCCAAGGCAAAACCTTCTCTGCTGAATGCATTTCCCTCTGCAATACCGTTTGAAATGAAACTGTTAAGTGTTATAATTATGAATACCGCCATAACAATTGGGCCGAAATAGTTATCAACGACTGTAAACCCTGGATTAGTGGCTGTAGAAAACGATCCGATTTTGTTTATTCCCCACCCTATTACCATTGAATATGAAACCAGAACGTAAACCACTGCGGTTATTCCCATTGCAATGAATATTGCTTTTCGTATATTCTTCTTAGGACTCTTCAATTCTTCTGACAGTGTGATTACAGAACCAACTCCCACAAAACCAAGTATTGAATAAATCGTAGCAAGTCCAAGATTGCCAAATGTATTGCCATTCGGCGTAAAAGGTATAATAGAGTTGGAGGGCCCCGCCCTGATAATTATTGCGATTGAAATTATGACCAGAAAACTTATTTCGATCACTGCACCAATTATTGTGTATGTCAGCGATGGTTTCAGTCCTCTGTAAAGAAGAACCAGTATGATTATAAGAGGGATGAAGGCAAGTGGAATCCAGCCATAGGCATTTGAAGCGAGTTCTGGAACGAGAGGCCACAGAACCCCTGCAAAAAACAACACCGCAAAGCCGCTAAGCGCCCCAAGCACATTAATAAAATAAAGCCAGCCGGAAAATATTCCAAACCTTGGTCCAAGGCCAGCCGAAACATATGCGTAATAACCACCAGCATGTGAAATTCGTCCCGCGAATACATAGTTCATATACATTGCAGAGGAAACGCCAATAATTGCGAGAAAGAATACGAAAGTTGCTGACGCTCCAACAAAAGATGTCTCAACTACCAGAAAAGATGCTGCAACTGCCGCAGGTGCAATGAAGGCAATTGACTGGAATACCCCCGCCCATAACCCTCCTACGTTTTTATGAAGGCTTCCTGATGTCAAGTCATTTCACCTCATGTATTTTAGTTACAACATTACCGAATATTTCAATACCTATTTCGTTTAATTCCTCTGGAATGTTGAGAGCCCCCATATACCTGAAAACATTTCCAAAATGTCCACAAGTGTGCATTATGAGACCTGATTCAAGAAGTTCATGTTTCAGTTCGGACATTTCCACATTCCCCATGGGTTTCCCATCTCTGCCCATTTCTACACCTATCATGAAACCTTTTCCCCTTACGTCAATAATTTTTTCAGAATCTATTTGCTTGAATTTTCTGATCATTGAATTTCCGTCCGAAAT